>NZ_JAAHGN010000338.1:0-6970 GCF_010672485.1 Moorena sp. SIO2C4
TTATTTTTAAGGCTTTTTGAAGTATTGTTTTTTGCTCTTGTGTCAGATAATTTTTTGCTGGCATATTTCCTATTATTGGGTTATTTATTAATTTTTATTATACCAATTTAAATGCCGAACAGCTTAGCTATAATCTACAACAATTTAAGATATAATGGTAGATAAGTGGATATTTTAGTTAGCTGTTGCAAGCCCCCGTTCAGCTGGAATTTTTTGGTATCAATCACGAGGTTGCCCCCATTTCCCTTACCCCGGACAATGCTTGAGATTAAGCTTGATCCATTCACTTCCAGCAATGAGCCGACATTGAAGGTAATATTGCCACCAGCACCAGCATCAAAGGTATCGGTGGAGATTCTACCACCATTGTTCAGTATCAATTTGTCAGTATTAATCGTTAAGCTGCCACCATCCCCTGTGCCGATCGATTCTGAAAATAAGCCGCTCCTGGCTTCCACATTAGGATTAAAGTTAGCTGGATTGAAACGGTCTTCCGGTAACGAGACTCCCTCTGTGCCAAGGTTTTCTAGAGACACTTGCAGGGTGTAAGTGTCCCCCACTTCTGGTGTTGCGCCCTCGATCAATTCATTATTACTAACATCAGAGGGGAAGGCACCGACTCCGATTAAGTAAACCCCTGGCTCAGTAATAGTGGTATCAATTAAGGAGTCTGTGGTGAAACTGCCAAAGACTTGTAAACTTCCACCGGCACCATCAGCGGTCAAAGAATCCTCATTGACCTCTAATAATTCTCCTGTGCCTTGATTAAACAGGAAAATCTTGGTATCTACGTTGCCGTCTCCCCCTGTAAAGCCATTGTCGATGTCGAAAATAGCTCGACTGTGAAGAGTGGTGATGCTGAAGGAGAAGTAATCGATTTGATTTTCTGCTGCACCCAATACGGTGGTGCCATTAATAATCTGTTCTGGAGTCCGTTCAATGGAAACATAGGGAATTCCTCCAGGTCCAGATTCCGCCACGTTGGGATTGGGTTCAGTAATAAACTCCAGAGCATTTAGGTCAAAGGTTTCTAATTCCAACAAAGGATTAGGGAGAAAATCCCGACTTTCCCCAGAGATAGTGACACTTTCGCTAGCCTTAATCGTGATATCCCCAGCATTACCTAGGTTGGTGGTAGCGGTGATAATCTGTCCACCAGTGTCAAGGACTAAGTTATTGAGATGGAGTGCGATCGCACCGCCATTACTACTACTATTGGTAACTGTACCGATAAATCCCCGATTCGCTAGATTCAGTGACCCTTGGGAATTATTAATGGTAATGTTGCCTCCCGGGCCACTAGTGTCAACAGCGGAACGAGTTAGAATCCCGCTAAATAAACCATCTTCAGTAAAACCGGAGATCTCAATGGCACCATTGGCATTAATCTCAATATCTCCTGATGCCCCATTGCTATTGGTAATGGTTTGAATTCTTGAGCCACCAGTGATGGTAAGGGCGCTAGTGGTTAGCTCTATGAAACCGCCATTGCCAATCGCTCCAGTTTCTACATCATTAGCAATCAAACTCCTGTCACTGAGATTGGTATTGCCTTTGGCGTTAATAGTTATATTGCCAGCTACTGCATCTGGTATCGATTCTCCTGAGGTCAATCCAGCTTGTAACTCACTGGCTGACATGTCGAAGTTAGCACCATTGATGGCAATATTTCCGCCATTGACATTAGTTACCGAAAATTTTGGGTTTAAAGCCCCGTCCTTCGTTCGACGGCTTTCAATGAAAGTTTGTAAGAGATGTGCTATAATGAAAGCATAAACAATAAACTTTAAAAGTAGAGAGATACTATCTAATCATAAGTAGGCAAAGTAAAAAATATGTAGAGCGTACATATTGCTCCATTGGGTCTAACGACTTGAACGTCTAGGAAAAAATTAGATCAAAAAAAGTATCTATCTATATAAAAAAAAGGTACGGTGGGGTTAGAAGTTACCGTATTCAGAGGGTCGCCTTTATGGTTAGTCGGCTATGCATAAAAGAGGTGCGACCCGTGGCGAATTTAATTCGCCGACGGAAAGCGCACCTTTGGTTAAAACTTTATGATTAAGGCTCCACTCTTCTAAGGTTTCGTCTCCGGCACACCGAAACCTAGGTCAAAGACCAACTACGCTTGGGGAGAGGAGACCTCTATTTTTCCTGGCTCCGGCAAGGGATAACAAGTCACCTCGTTGAAACAAGAATCCCCGTCCTTCCAGGGCGGGGAGTGTCAAGTAACACTCTCAATATCAATAGTTTTCTGATCTGCATCAATAAGTACCTGCTGCATAATCGGCGAAAGGTTTTCATTGAGCCGTCCAGAACGAATAAATTCGGCGTAGGTATCAGCTTCAATATCTAACATTGTTTCTTGAAGTTGCTCAAGGTCAAGGGTTTGGAGTTCAGGGTGCTTACTCCGTAACTCCTCAATTTCATCGTTAATCGTTGTCAGTTGGGAATCGATAAGTTTGGTTTGATAGCGCCACAGGTCGGAATCGATTTCTGTGGTGTTTAAGCCCTCTTCAAGATAATTTCTGACCCGATTCAGGGCGATGCGACGGGCAAGAACTTCAGAATATTGCTGACGTAGGGGTTGGTCACCAATTAAATTTAACTTTTCGAGAAACCATCGAGTGGTTAACCCCTGGACTAGCAGGGTAAACAGTACCACGCCAAACACAGTTTCGATAATATCTTGTCGTCCTTCTAAGACAACTGGCACACTTAAGGCCAGAGCAATGGAAACGGAACCTCGCAAGCCACCCCACCATAGGACGGTTTGTTCCCGCCAACCAATTTGAGAGTTGGCCAAGATATTGCTGAATGCGCCCAAACCATAAATTGCGATCGCTCTGGTCAGTAGTACAGCCAAGATAGTAACCCCAATTAAGTGAATATTTTGCCCTAAACTAGCTATCTTTATTTGGTCACCAATCAGTAGAAAGACAATCGAGTTCACAAAAAAGGCTAAGAAGTCCCAAAACTCAGAGACAATCAACCGGGTACGGGGGTTCATACCAATGCGGGAGCCAAAATTGCCCAAGATCACCCCAACGGTCACTACCCCAATCACCCCGGATCCCCCTAGTTCCTCCACAATTAAATAAGTGCCATAAGCAGAAACCAAGGTCAGGGATTGCTCCACCAGGGGTAAATCAAAGCGTTGGGTGGCGTAGGAAATGCCAAAACCAATGATGCAACCGATGCCAATCCCAATCCCCACAAACCCTAAGAAACGGGCAACACTAGTGGCAATGGAAAATTCTTCTAGTCCTAGGGGTAGTCCGACTAATAAACTAAAAGCAACCACTGCTACCCCATCATTAAATAGGCTTTCCCCCTCCATCAGGGTTTTGAGGCGTTTGTCCGCACCCAATTCCCGAAATAGGGCAATAACCGAAACTGGGTCAGTGGCAGAAAGACTGGCTCCAACCAATAAAGCAATGGTCAGGGGTAGTCCTGTCAGCTGATTGATGGCAAAGGCAATGCCAACTACGGAAATAATCACCCCAACGATCGCAAATAGACTCACGGGGACCAAATCCCGTCGTAAGTCGCGCCAGCGGATATTCCAAGCGGCTTCAAAGAGTAGGGGGGGTAGGAAAATTTCCAGAATCAGTTCTGGTGATAAGTTAACCAGTCGGACATCCACAAAGGCCAAGGCTAACCCGACAATTACCAGTAATAGGGTGTAAGGAATTTTACGGAACCAGGAAAAAATTCGAGATAGGGTTGCCACACTCAAAGACACCGACAGCACTAGGAGAAACTGTTCGAGGTTTTGCTTAATGGCGACTTCGCCAACAGTGGACTCTAGGGACATACAGAAACTCCAAGCTAAACTCAAAGGGGAAAGCCTCCTGCCCATGCCTAAAATCACAGGGGTTTTCGGTTTTCCCCTTACCAAACCACAATTACTGATGAGTCAGGGAAATCAAGGCAAACTGAAATTGATGGTAGTAGACGATGAGTCTGACAACTTAGATCTACTTTACAGAACCTTCCGCCGAAAATTTCAAGTATTCAGAGCTAATGATGCCATAACCGCCTTAGATATTTTGGACACCGAAGGAGAGATGGCGATTATTATCTCAGATCAGCGCCTAGGAGGGATGAATGGCACAGAATTCTTGAGCAGGACAGTAGAGCCTTTTCCAGATACGATTCGCATCCTGTTGACTGCCTACACAGATATAGAAGATTTGGTGGCAGCAATTAACTCAGGTCAGGTCTATAAGTACATCACAAAGCCTTGGCAGGGTGAGGAACTAAAAGCAGTGGTGCGACAAGCTGCGGAAACTTACCAAGTGCTAAAAAAAAGAACCAGGGAACTTTCTCGGGCCTTACGACGGGAAGAATTGTTCAATATGGTGACAACGGCAATTCGAGAATCCCTAGATTATAGTAATCTACTGCAAAAGGTAGTGACCACCATGGGTCAAGCCTTTGATGCTACGGCTTGTATCCTGCGACCGGTAGAGTTCAACCAACTCACACCAGAATGTTTCACCTACAAGGTTTCTGGGGATGGCAAGACACCTCATATCCCTGATACTGATTTGATGATACAACAGGTATTAGATAAACCCGAGACTAAGTCGTGGCAAGAAACAAGGGATGATCAGAATTCGGTGCAGTTGATCGTTCCCTTACCAGACCAACAACAGATCTTAGGGGTGTTGTGTCTCTACCAGCAAGGGAGTGAGGGGTCTTGGAATAAAGAAGATATCCAGCTGATAGAAGCCGTTGCTAAACAAGCAGCGTTAGCGATTTCTCAGGCAAAACTACTCCAACGCACCCAGTTACAGGCTCAGCAGATGCGGGATGAACTAGATGTAGCTCGCCAGATTCAGAATAATTTGCTGCGTCAGAGTTGGCCAGAGATGGAACAGGTGCGAGTGCAAGCTCACTGCACCCCAGCGCGACAGGTTGGTGGGGATTTTTTTGAAGTGTATGTTCATCCCCAAGGAGATATATGGCTAGCAGTTGGAGATGTGTCCGGTAAAGGGGTACCTGCTGCCTTATTTATGACCAGTGCCATGTCGATGTTACGACGGGAACTTGCTCAAGAAACATCCCCAGACCCAAAAACAGTGATCCAAAATCTTAACCACACCATGTCAGATGACCTCTATCATACCAACTGTTTTATTACCCTGGTCTTGGCTCGTTATACCCCTGACAAGCAACAGTTGGTTTATGCTAATGCTGGTCATAGCTATCCTATGGTTTGGTCTCATCACCAAGTAGTCCAACAACACTCAGAGTCAAAAACTCCAGAGCCGACTTACCTCCAGGTTCGGGGTATTCCCTTGGGCATTTTGCCAAATTGGCAGGCGGAGTCAGGACATTTAAGATTAAATTCAGGTACCATCCTGCTACTAACAAGTGATGGAATTACGGAAGCAACCCTGAATCCAGTGAATCCAGTGACAGGTTCTTCATCCCATGGGTCAACCAGCACCAGCTCTAGGCTTGAGTCATCGGGTCTTTGGCAGCTTCTGCTTCAGGAACCTGCTCCCTTTGACCTGAGTCATTTATTAGCTCGGATTCGAGAGCGTACCAACCCGATTCAGGAAGACGACCAAACCCTAGTATCTCTGGAGGTATTGTAGTGGATGAAAACAGAACTACAGATACCGAGTGACCTGAAGTTTTTGAGCATTGTCGAAAACTGGTTTCTAGGGATTTTGCAGGTTGAACTCGGAAATCGTGTTGATTGGCCTAGTCTATCCAATCGTTTGCGATTGGTGTTAGTGGAAGCTTACTCTAACGTAGTTCGTCATGCTCATCGCGATCAGCCGAATTTACCGGTCTTGATTTGCCTAGAACTCAAAGAACGGGATATTGCTCTGGAGATTTGGGACTATGGTCAAGGATTTGATCCATCCACTTATACAGAACCAAATCCAGATGATTTACAGGAAAATGGCTATGGCTGGCTAATTATCCATCGACTAATGGATCGGGTGGAGTATCGCTTACAGGTCAATGGTCGGAATTGCCTGGAGTTGCAAGTCAGGTTAGCCAAGTAGCCCAGTAGCGGAAAAGCTATTTGGGGCGTTGCTAAATTCAAAAGGCAATTGTTAATTAACCTAATAATAAATAGGATTTAATTAACCCCATTAGTTTGCGTTTTCGGCCATGAACAGTTATTAATTTAGTACGGTAATCTGACCATTCTTGTTCTCTCCCCGAGGCAAGATAAGCATCACGGGCTTTTTTCAGCCATTCTACTGCTTCATAATAGTATTTTGCTTTTCCTGCATCCATAATTGACTCGGCGCGACGACAAGCATTACGAATTACCCAATCCGGATTGATTTCTATGGCTGCATCCATAACCCTGTGAGTCAGTCCATCGGAATCATAATAACTATTATCTAGAGTAGCGATCGCTTTATCAACTAATCTTTCATAGAGGTATAGCAGAAGTCAGAAGTCAGAAGTCAGAAGTAAAACTATTGCTATACTTAGCTTTGAGACTTTTGTCATGTCCTAACTGCCCTGGCGACTGCTATAAATATCAACTTTAACTTTTTATTCACCCCAGCTCTCATAAGTTGCTAAAGCTTCTAGTAATTATTCCTTGATCGTTGACCAATTATCTCCTGCTAATTTTTATATTTTGCGATAATCTGAAAAATTTTGTTGTGCTTTAAACGCTGTTACTTTTGCTGGGATTGCTAAACAATCATCGCCTAATTTGAAGGCTATTTAACTTGTAAAATAACTTAACCTGTATTGACAATTTTCCGGCAATTTTAATCCAATATCAGCAATTTATAAAGCCTATATTTGAGCATTTTGTTCGTTAATTAAGGCAGTAGCAAGGGCTAAAGCTTGTTCCATTATGGTCATTTGTGACCGTGCAGCTTTCATGGCGAGGTCAACCCGTTCTAAGAGGATATCTGAAAAGTTTTTTGATACTGAATTTTGCCCCCCTAGCCCCCCAATTCTGGGGGGAACAAGAATA
>NZ_JAAHGN010000339.1:0-6959 GCF_010672485.1 Moorena sp. SIO2C4
TTCTGGATTATTACCTGCGCTATGCTAGTTATGCCCTAGTTGCTGGTGATACCAATGTCCTGGATGAGCGGGTTCTACAAGGGTTGCGGGAAACCTATAACTCCCTAGGTGTGCCAATCGCTCCAACCGTGCGTGGGATTGAGATTATGAAAGATATGGTCAAAGCAATGGCAACAGAAGCTGGTATTGGGAATATCGGATTTGTTGATCAGCCCTTTGACCACATGAATCGTGAGTTTAGCGAAACAGATCTTTAAGACATTGATGGTTGGTTGACAGTTGACGGTTGTACGGGTGACTGGAATGGTTGCCCGTACTATAGCGCTGCGCGCAGGGAATCGGGAATCGGGAATCGGGAATCGGGAATCGGGAATCGGGAATCGGGTAATTGCTGATTATATTGCTAATTTTGTCAAGGTCTATTACTTGAACGCTGCTCCAGTAAGGGACGAAACTAGCAAACCTTCCAGAGCCGACCGCCACAAATGATTGAATTGCTGATTGAAATGCGATTGGCCGTAGGCCACGCTACGCGATCGCTTAATAGCAGGCTTGCTGGTTTGTAGCACTCAGGACGGATAACTTGCTTCTAAAATAGTACATAAATACTAAATCACGTCCAGTATGTGTGGTAGATTCACCCTGACAACTATAGGGGTAAGCCTAGCGCGAGCTTTTGATTTAGATGATGTGCCAACCCAGGAGGCTAGTTACAATATTGCCCCTACTCAGCTGGTGGCAACAGTATTAAACCCCTCAACTGAGACTGAGCGACAATGGCAATTGTTACGTTGGGGTTTGATTCCTAGTTGGGCAAAGGATATAAAAATTGGGGCAAAACTGATTAATGCTAGAGCAGAAACGGTAGCAGAAAAGCCAGCATTTCGCAGTGCATTCCGTCGTCGGCGTTGCTTGGTTATAGCGGATGGTTTTTATGAGTGGCGACGAAAGGATGGCAAGAAGCAACCGTTGTATTTCCATATGAAAGATAAGCGTCCGTTTGCTTTTGCAGGACTTTGGGAACTTTGGAAAAATCCAACGGGTGAGATAATTGCTTCTTGTACAATTATAACCACAGTAGCTAATGACATTATCAGTCCGCTCCATGATCGAATGCCAGTCATATTAGAACCTAGGGATTATGATTTATGGCTGCATCATCAGGTAAGTCAACGGGAGCTATTGCAGCCACTACTGATTCCCTATGATGCCCAGAAGATGAGTGTTTATCCCGTTAGCACTACTGTGAATAATGTCAGAAATAATAGTCCTGAGTGTATCATCCCTGTGGAACTTGATAATAATTAAAATAGTCCCTACAATTCTACATTTTAAATCACCATGACTGCTTTTACAGTAAGTTTCAACTCTATTATTGAACTGACTGATGACCAATTTTATAAGTTATGTCGAAATAACCCGGAAATAAAATTTGAGCGCAATGCCAAGGGAGAAGTGATTATCATGTCACCTACTGGTGGAGAAACTGGTAACCATAATGCTGAAATCATCATCGATTTAGGTATTTGGAATCGAAAAGCTAAATTAGGGGTTTGTTTTGACTCTTCGACGTGCTTTAAACTCCCTAATGGTGCTGACCGTTCTCCGGATGTAGCGTGGATTAAACAACAACGCTGGGATGCACTTAAACCAGAGCAACGCCAGAAGTTTCCACCGATTTGCCCGGATTTTGTGCTAGAATTAATGTCTCCAACTGATCGGTTAACGGTGACTCAAGCCAAGATGGAGGAATATCTAAAAAATGGGGTAAGTCTGGGCTGGTTAATTAATCCTCAAGCACGGCAAGTGGAAATTTATCGACCAGGTCAAGTTGTGGAGGTGTTGGAGTCTCCTAAAACTTTATCAGGGGAGGAGGTTTTGCCTGGGTTTGTCCTGGATTTACACTATCTTTGGTAAATATAAAATTTTACTTTCGTCACTCATCACCTGCCGCTGGAATAATAATTTTTTAAACATTCAACACTAGTTTTCTAGAGGTCTGCTATGGGTCGTGCGTCAAAACTAAAACAACAACGTCGCCAAGAATCTCACGACGGTACTAACAGCACTTCATCCCGACCTAGGTACGTATTATTTGAATCCAATAGCTCTAATTACCTAGCTTCATTAGAGTTATTAGGTGGGATGGAACGGTTAAATTGGTGTCCTCATGCAGGGGGAGCACTCAAATTTGATTCCTTCAGTCAAGCCCAAGCCAAAGCTAAGCGGATTGCTAAGCAAAGAGGATACACCCTACAAGTGGTTGAGCTTAATTCTGAACATGTTAATACTGACCAAAAACCTTAGTTACAACCTCCACATTAGGCTCAACCTCTATCCAAAGGGTGGCACCACTATTCTTGGGAGATTCTGGTCTATAGACTAACCGGGATGGCCCGCTGATTTCTACATAATGACAGTTGATATCGCGATTACCCCGTTTAACTGTAATCACTGGGTCTGTTGTATGGTTTTGTTGATTCTTTTGAAGTACTTCCTCGTTGAGGTAGATGTGAGTCAGGGATTTGCTGGGCTGTTTTCTCCAGGAGCCTTGTGGTCCTCGGCTACCGGGAACTATCTTGGGCATACCGTTATATAGCGGAATCCGCCAAAAGCGACCAACTTTTTCGGCTCCTTGAATTCTGCCCTCTTTCAGGAGTTGGCGAACTCGTTGAGGACAAATACCTAGAAGATAGGCGGCTTGGGTGGTATCTATCATGATCGGGCAACTTACTCTAGCGCTATTAATTTATTCGGAAATATACCATACAATTACAGCAATTGCCAAGTTTTATAGGGAACAGGGAATCGGGAATCGGGAATCGGGAATCGGGAATCGGGAACAGGGAACAGCGGATCTGGGCACAGCGGATCTGGGCACAGGGAAGAGAGACTATTAAGTATTAAGTATTAAGGATTAAGTATTAAGGATTAGGAATTAAGCCAGAAGTCTTGAATCGATTAATAAACGTTTAGCAAAATGGCTGATTTATCTGCAGGAAGTACGATAAAAATCAGCAAAAATATCTTTAACTATACCAAATTATCGAAAACTATTTATTCCCTCTCCCCCCACACTCCGAACACTCCACCCTCTCCCGACACTCTTCCCTATTTCCTGCCCTCAGCCCCATGCTTCTCACAAGAATACCGTCGAAATCGATAACCAGGGACTTTAGATATAGATTGTTTATCCTTAATACAACCTTGGGCTTTTAACTCAACAGAGGCAGAAAAATTGACTACCCACAATTCTAAAGGTTTGGGCAGTTGAGCCACAGTTTTTTGCAGGGTTTCTGTAGCTACCCTTGGCTCGGTGTCTTTATGTGCCAAAAGAAACTGGGGTGAATTAATGGCAGTATCAACTACTTTGCGACGGTTCAATTCCCAAGCTAACCCCATCATTTCTCCTGTTTGTTCATGGCTTTTGTGAACTGTAGCAATCAGGACTGGCAGGGATTGAGACTGGAAATCACTAATCTCTAAGATTTTAGCGATCGCAAGATCTGGTCGATCGGCTTTTTGGTAACTCACATGGGATGCCACTATCACTCCACCTACCAATCCCATCAACAGGATTAGTGCTACCCATTGCTGATCTTTCCCTTGGGCAGCTCTCCAACAACTGGCAAAGCTTGCTGCTAGTAACATAATTACGATGGGGAAGTAGACAAACTGGTAACGAGCGGCTAAGGTCAAATCAATGCCAAGACCGTAAGTGATTAATAAGAATAATGCGATCGCTCCCAGGACGAAACCGCCCAAAACCTGAGTCATGACCTTAGTCTGGGAGTGTAACCTCTGAATTCTGATTCCTCGACGCAACAGTTGCCCTATCAAGAGCACTAATATTACTGTTACTAGTCCAGAGGCGACCATAATCGGTAGGGATTGCCCTTCTACTGGCAGCATCACTACCATAGTGATCAGCCAAGACAAGAGTCTAGCTACCGGTTCGAGCAAATTGCTGAGGGTTGTGTCTTGGTGAACCCACTCTGTCAAACGATTACTGGAGGGGCGTGGCAAAATTGGCAGCCAAACTAAGACTCCCATTAATGTCCCGAGGGCCACCGCGTAAATTCGCCACCAGTACTTCCAAGAAAATACTGAACCCCCTGACCCAATCCGCAACCCAAGCATTACCAGTCCTACAGCTGCGATCACCAGGACGAAAAAGTAATGGACAGCTATGCCCAAGCTATTGACAATAACCCAGATTAATGCTATGTAAATCGGGAAGGGCGTCTGCCGTTGAAGCGATCGCGTAGCGTACACCAAACAACTGACTGAAGCGATAACCAATAGAATCCCTAGAGTGTAGTGTCGAGCTTCTTGAGCCAGATAAATGCCATAGGGTGAAACAGCCATCAGTGCTGCTGCGAAGTGACCCACCAGGCAAGAACGAAACCCTAACCAACCTAACCCAAACATGGCTGGAATTGAAATCACTCCCAGTAGCACACTCAAGGATCGCGCTACCCACAGGGATACCAATTCCCCATGGCCTGGAAACAGCTTCAGCCACAGATGGGTTAGGACGAAGTACAGTGGTGGGTGATTACTCTCCGTGATTAGGTTATTAATAACGGAATTGATGCTAGCACTAGAGTTCGGTTTGAGGGGAGCTAACAGGGTATCTGACGTAATCACCTGATCCAGCGGTACGCTCCGAAAACTATTGCCCAGGCTAAACACTAGGGTGGCAAATTCATCTGACCAGGGGGGTTTTCCGGCCAGATAGGTAAACCGTAAACCTGCTGCGATCGCTATCCACACCAGCAGTAATAGAACTATGACCCAACTACTCCAGCTTTTGTCCACTTGGGATTTTGGGTTGTTAAGAATCATTAGTCATTAATTCTCTTTGTAGCTAGGAATCAAGGTAACGTTTTCCCAAACTACTTTATTATCGTTGATGCCACTGTTTAGTTACTTTAACTGAAATCGGTGCTGGGGCAGAGGAATAATACCGCGCAATCATACCGCTATGAAATAATTAGATGAGCTAATCATTGGGATAATTTTTGAATACTGATGAAGGACAAGCTCAAACCAGACTGGGCGGGGGATGACTTACTCTCCCGGTTCGTTAATCTGTTGATCGACACCAAGCCGATCTACAAGGTGATGCAACACCAGGCCAGGCAGGTGCTAATTAAAACCGCAGAAAAAAATGGGATTGAGTGGCGGAAAAACTACCAGGAGTTAGAAAAATCAGGAGCGAAGACCTTACTATCCGAGATTACTAACCCTAGCCTGGTCTACCCAGACTACTACAAAGTCCCTTTCCATGCTTATGACCAGGGAAACCTATGCTGGGAAGCTGCCTTTGAAGCTGCCAGTGCTACCCAGGCTATGGGGTTGAGGGTTTGGCCCAAAGAAAAACTTACTTGGCTTTCGGCACAAGAGCGATTACGAAGTAGTTTTCATCAAGTACTAGGAGAGTATAATCCCGAGATAGTCACAGATGTGCTAGACATTGGCTGCTCAGTAGGGATATCTACCTTAGCGCTACACCGCTACTACTCCAGGATCAAAAAGGGCAAAATCCGCACCGTTGGGTTAGACTTATCCCCTTATATGCTGGCTGTGGCCAAGACCATGGATCAGACAGCAGAAATATCCGAATGGATCCATGGCAAAGGAGAGGAAACCAGTTTACCAGACAATTCCTTTGATGTGGTCACCTTACAGTTGGTTCTTCATGAACTACCGCACCAAGCAACAGAGGAAATTTTTTCCGAAGCGCTACGTATTCTACGACCTGGTGGCTGCCTTGGTGTTGTAGATAATAATCCTGCCTCCCCAGTCATCCAGAATCTGCCCCCTGCACTGTTTGTGTTGATGAAAAGTACAGAACCTTGGAGTGATGACTACTACAGCTTTGATGTGGAAGGGGCGATGATTAAAGTTGGTTTTGACTATCAGACCACGGTAGCCAGCGATCCTCGTCACCGCACTATTATTGCTACAAAACCGTAAGCTATAGCAGTCGCCAGGGCAGTTAGGACATGACAAAAGTCTCACACCCAAAGTAAGCGCAAGAGTTTGACTTCTGACTTCTGACTTCTGACTTCTGACTTCTGACTTCTGCTATATCAGCTATCAGCTATCAGCTATCAGCTATCAGCTATCAGCTATCAGCTATTGCGCGTAGGGCATATGCTTACACAAAACCTGCTTGAGGTGAGTGGGTGAAGTGTGGGGAGTTTGGGAAGTCAAATCAGCAACTCTTGTCCACTGTTACCTGATCTCTGTTCCCAAATCCGCTGATCCCTGTTCCCGACTTCTGAAAGAAATCTAAAGGTTGTAGCAATTCCTCTTGATGCAGTGGCTAATCTAGCGTTTTTTAGCCTAATGAGGTACACATAATTTTTTACCTCTTCCCTCTTATGACTTTACTGCTTCCTGGTCCCTGGTCCCTGGTCCCTGGTCCCTGGTCCCTGGTCCCTGGTCCCTGGTCCCTGGTCCCTGGTCCCTGGTCCCTGGTCCCTGGTCCCTAAAACTTGTACCTTACTAGCTTGAAAACCGCTAGAGTAATAATTACGAGTCAATCCCAAATGAACTAGTTTGGGATTGACTCGCTGTTTGCAGCTTCCTGTGCCGTTCAAAGGTGCTGTAAAAACAACCCAGTTAGGTTATATAACTAAGGATATGAAAAAATCAGTATAATTTTAATAAATTTATCATGAAGACTAGCCAAATTTTTTGAAAGCTTTTTTGAATTAAATGTGAAGATTTGGTTAATTGTGAAAAAAAAGTAAAAATTTGGTGAATCAAGTCCAGGTGGTTGTCGAGTTTCCTAGTCTTGCCCAACCTGAGTTCGACATCACCAACTTTATCCAGGAGTCAGGAGCTTCGATTCAGGATTCAGGATCCATAATAACTGAATTTTATAGTTAATTAGGAATTAATCAGAGTTTAATGGGCAATTAACCTATGTATTCTCCCAATAACTT
>NZ_JAAHGN010000034.1:0-20293 GCF_010672485.1 Moorena sp. SIO2C4
TTGTAGCAGTTGGTGCCATTAAAACCTTAATTATCAATGCCTTACTTCCTGCTGCTCTATTCCTATCCACGATCAAAATTGATATAAGTCAAGGTTTACTTTCTCTACCGGCTTTCGGACTTGCTATCAATATCTTCTTGTTAGGAATTGGATGGTTATTGACAGGTTTGGTAATTCCTAGCCAAGAAAAAGCCAAAGCCCGATCCTTGATATTGATGTTTGCGTCTTTGGCTCCTGGCTTAACAGTTTATCCGTTTACTCAAGAATTTTTAGGTGAGCAAGGACTAGCTCTAGCTGGGTTGATGGATGTAGGGAATAAATGTTTTGTGCTAATCGGTCTTTATGCTTTAGCTATCTATCTACACCAACGCAGTGTTGATAATTTCCACATCAATTTCAGCAAATTTAAAAGGATTGGATTGACACTGATCCAAGAACCAGCAAATTTAGCGTTGTTACTGGGTTTGTCCATAGGAGCATTAAATCTAGGTAAAACACTTATCCCAGAAATAGTGTTGCAGGCCCTGCAACGGTTAGCGGCTTGCACTACTCCCATGATTCTGTTTTTTGTAGGGATTTCTCTGAAGCCGAAAACCTTACAATTACGGAAAATTTTACTAATTTTACTCGTCCGCTCAGCAGTAGGCTTCTGGTTTAGTGCAGCAGTACTGATTTTGTTTAAACCAGATACATTAGCAGAAACTTTACTAGCTGTAGTTTTACCCCAAAGCGGATGCAGTTTGTGGCCGTTGTTGTATGCTTCCCAGATTAATATGCTCGACCAAGAGCAACATCGGCGTACTCACCCAACATTTGATACGGAATTTGCTCTAGGATTACTGACCACTTCTATTCCGATATCGATTGCTGTGAATTTAATTATTTTTTCTAATAGCGAGTTTTTTATCTCTCCATCCCATCTCGGATTAGTCGGAAGTATACTTTTGATCCTGTTCAGTATAGCAAAGGGAATCAATCGGGAATCGGGAATCGGGAATCGGGAATCGGGAATCGGGAAGAGAGAATCGGGAAGAGAGAATCGCGAATAGCGATGGGTTGCATCAAGCACAGAATCAACGTCACAGAAGACTGTACCTCATAACTGCGAGAAAGGCTATGATTCAATTTTGGTTGTGAGCATTAGGCAGTGGCCGGAAAACTGCCACCAATGAAGTGAATATCACTGAAGGTTTCGATCCACAGACGAGCGCCACAACCCAGTGGCTTATCGGGCTGATAGACAATCCGACAAGGACCGAGGATTTCGACTTGATTGCCGTATAGATTGTCACCGCTTCGTTTTACTGAAATGACTGGCTGACGCTCTTCGGGACTTTTGTGATTGTTGCTGCCAATCCGATTGCGGTTGACATTGATTTTGGCCAGAGCAGGAGGACGAGTGGTACGCCATTTGCCCTTTGGTCCACGCTTCTTCTCAATGATTTGAGGCAGATGGTTGAACAGGGGAATAATCCAGAATTTACCGCTTTTATAAGCACCCCGGACGCGACCATCATTGAGGAGTTGACGCAAGCGTCGAGAAGAAATACCTAACAGAGAAGCGGCTTCAGTAGTACAAACGGACTTGTTCATGAGTGCTTTTCCTTTACTCTTCCGATATCACTATTATAAATCAAAAAGTTAGCTGAGGAGGTGTTTGTCAATTATTGTTAATATTTATTTACAAACACCTCCTCAGCTCAAGGGGAATCTAAATTGAAGTTTTCGACATCATTGTGATCAAATATGGATTTGCATGGGGATGATGCTCGGGTCTTTGGTGTAGGTAGACTTAACAGAGGGATCATATAGTGGTGGTCCCACCTGTGAGAAGCCATACCTTTTAAACAGGGGAAGATTATGAGGTAAAAGCGCAACCAGCATAATCGAGGCATTATGCTGGTTGGCTACCCTAACAGCTGAAGAAATAATCTGATTAAAGGGGATTTTTCCTCGCTTTTCTTTGAGGACGACCAGACGTGACATTTCACAGACTTTTTTTTGATCAAACTGCTTGAGGTCAAACCCACTTTCCTCTATCGGTAGTCCAAGAGAGTTGTTAGGGAAGACAATTCGGTAAGTTCCCACAACAGCGTTGGAATCAAGAATTTGTATATACACTGAGACAGGATCGTAGTCATCAGGTATCTGCATCCCGAACAACTCTAACTCCTGGTGAAAGATGGAGACCTGCATTTGATGGCACAAGTCTAATTCCTCAGAGATGCTAACCTGTCGAATCGAAATGGTCATGGATAGTCGTTTTGTTCTAGTCTGTTAAAACAGGGAATTTTTTAACCACTTCCCCTCGATAAAGCCATGGTAAATAGGACTGAATCACTGTTAACGTAATTCTGTCATCCTGATGAGTAATAGCCAAGAAAAACCCAGAGGGCTGAGATGCTTAATTTTAATTTTATAAACCGTCATTGAAGATTACCGCTTTTTGTAAATTGCAAAGCGATCGCCATTGTTCGTGCCTTGAAAATCAAATCCCGCTTCTGTTAAGAGTTGACGAGTAGTTTCCGGTTTAAAAACGGTAATTGTGATTTGTTCTTGAGCTACAATTTCTCCATCTTTTTTAAATAAATACCTTTTTTCAAAGGTATAATATTTTGGTGTATCTTCCCCTTCTGTAATACACTGGGAATAAACAATCCCTTCACCTAGGTATTTGTCAAAGTCATCATGGGGTTTTTGCAGGTGTAGCAATAATAATCCCCCTTCTTTTAAGTGGCGAGCTACATTTGCTAACCCTTGACGATTGGCTTCAAGACCGGGAACGTGACCCCCAAATTGCCATTGAGCTTGATCTCCCTGATCAAGAATTCCCCAAACTCCTCCATTGGAGATCCCTACATCGAATTTGGCGTTTAAGTCCATTGTTACGGCATCAGCTTCAATCAATTTAACCTGATTTCCCAAACGTTGTTTGGCAATTTCAAGCATGGATGCGGTAAAGTCAATTCCCGTAAACTCGCAGGTTGGATCGAGTTCGATGTACTTTTGAGCTAGTAGTCCTGTTCCTACACCCAACTCTAGAACTTGACGACCATCACCCACTATCGAGTGGGCTTCTTTAGCTAGGCTCTGAAAATCGTAGTAACCAGATGTCACCCACAAATCGTAATATTTGGTAATTTCTGTATATTGATTGACCATTTTTTTCTAGAAATGGAATGAATGAACAACCGAAAATTTTGTACGTTATCTCGTTGAGGGTTAGTCTCTACGGATAAGCATGGAAAAAAGTTCCGACTTCTATTTGGAGTCAGCACTTAGCCAAAATTACGGGTTTTATTTTACAGTAAAATGGTTATTGTCTCGCAATAATCTACAAAAAACCCGACACAACGGCTCATTGCTGTGCCAGGTCTTGCGGACTCGCCTTACTTTCTTGATAGTCCCGATGGCTAGTTCGAGCTTGCCACAAGACCGATCTTTACTAGATTGATATTAATCGCTCTAAGCATTTCTAGCGTCTTCGACCCAGCTATCAAACAGGTCTTGATGGTTGTTAATCCATTCTTCGGCATGGTGACGGATATCTTTTGAGCTATCTTCACCCTGGTTGAGTAATTCATTTTGGGTATTGATATCCTGAACGGGAATATGAATCAGTTCAAACAAGCGCTTGGCGGCTGGGTTAGCAGATACAAATTTCTTATTAGCTACGATTCGGATCCGATCGATGGCAAATCCCAGATTTTTACCATTTACTGAGGTATCTTTTGCGGTCAAGTCTTTTTGCGATTCTGGTAGATCAGTGAAGGGAACTTCTAGCCAAACTACATCTTGATCTGGTTTTAACACTGCTGCCATCCACATGGGAGTCCAGGTGTAGTATAGGATTGGTTGTCCTTGGTTGTAGCGAGTAATGGCATCTACAATTAAGGCTGAGTAGGTTCCTTGGTCTTGCTCAACCGTGTCTTCAAGTCCGTAAGCTTTAAGATGATGCTCAATCATAATTTCACAAAACCAACCGGAATTACAGCCAATCAAATTTGCTTTACCATCACCATCTGAGTCAAAGAGTTTAGCAATTTTTGGGTCTTTGAGTTGCTCTAGGTTAGTGATGTTGTATTTATCAGCAGTTTTTTTATCAATCTGATAACCTTGCCAGAGATCAGAGGTGATTACTCCGAGTCGTTCTAACTTCTGTTCACCACCACTTTTTTCAACAAAGGGTCTATGACCGATGTCCCAATTGACAGCAGTGTAATCTAGGTCGCCGTTGCCCAAAGCCAGGTAAGCGGTGACGTATTCAATTTGTTTTGGCTGTTTGATGGTGTAACCAAGTTTTTCCAGACCGATGTTGACAATTTCGGTTTGGAATTGTTCTTCTTGCAAGCTGCTATAGACCGATTGTACGCTGACGCCTTTACCAGGCATGGCTAAAGTAGAGTCTGTGCTTACTTGGGCTTGGGAGGGTTGTTGCCAAGTCATAAAACCCAGGAGTGCCAGTAAAATGGTTGCTCCAACAGTAGCCCAAGCCAGTTGTTGACCTGTGGAAGAGCGCACCAAACCAATTGGTCCTCGTTTCAACCAAGGGATTTGGTTGTTGCCTTGACTGACTATCTGAGTGATCCGATCCAGCATTACTGCGATTAGAACGATGCTTAATCCTCCGACAGCAGCTAGTCCCACATTCACCCGACCTAGTCCTTGCAATACCATCTGTCCAAGTCCTCCTACACCAATCATGGAGGTTACCACTGACATGGATAACGCTAAGAGGATGGCTTGGTTGACTCCAGCTAAAATAGTTGGCATGGCTAGGGGAATTTGGACTTCAAATAACATTTGTGTCGGGGTTGAGCCAAATGCGATCGCAGCTTCGACAACTTCTGTAGACACTTGCCGAATCCCTAGGTTAGTCAACCGAATCAGGGGGGGTATGGCAAAGACACAGGTTGCCATTACTCCAGGCACTGCACCAATCCCAAACAACATCACTACTGGGACAAGATAGACGAAGGACGGTAGGGTTTGCATGGCATCAAGCAGGGGTCGCAGCACTTTCTCAATGCGATCGCTACTGGCACAGGCAATACCGAAGGTGATGCCTATCACCATGCAAAACACTACAGCGGTCACCACTAGGGAAAGAGATACCATGGCTTGGGTCCAGGCTCCCAAAAAGCCAATCAAGCTCAAAGCAGCAACACTATAAATGGCAATTCTTCCACCAGCCAGTTGCCATGCTATCAAGGCAATCAGAATCAGTAAAATTAATGGAGGAATCGATAGCAACAGCCATTCTATACTCTCCAGGGTGATGCTAATGGGGAGACTAATCCCTTGAAAGAAAGGACGAAAATTGTCAACCAGGAAATTCACTGCAGCAGTAATCCACTGCTGGAGGGGTAAGGTATAAAGCTCAAAGGGGTTCAGTACAATATCTAGACCTCCTTGGCTCTTGGCGGTCAGGAAAACAGATAGAGTCAAGGATTTCAACACAACAATACCAGTATTTTTTTTAATATTATCATACCGGGGAGCATTTATTTTGTCAGGGGTTGGTAATGGGTAATATCAACTCCGCTGGCATCAGATTGATGAGCAAATTGATTGACTAGTCAGCGTTTTCTTTTCCTTTATTAGTTATCTTGTCAGCCGTCAGCTGTCAGCCGTCAGCTGTTCGCGTAGCGTGCGCGTAGCGCTTTAGCTGATAGCTCTATAGCACCCTAAAAAAAGTGATAAATGTTATAAATGTCATAATTTTCTACTGGTTTACGATCACTAATTCGGCTCAAATCTAGAAGTTATCCCCAAACTTTCCACACTCCCTACTCCCTGCTGCCTAGAAAATTTGTAACAAAAATTATAAAAATATGTTATAATATAAATTTATTTTTATGTTATAATAAAATCACGTCATCAAACACTAGCAATGTTCCGTCAATAACTCACCGCTAACTCACCCACGAGTATAGCGGGAGCTTGTGAAAGCTCTTAGTTGACCAGTCTGAGTTCTTAGAGAACTACGTTATTTTCAAGCGTTTAAATTCCTACCTGGGGATGCGTAGCTAGTCCCCAGCTCTAGAACCCAATTATTAAACAGGCGTAGTTGAGTTAGGCCAGTGTAATTGGGAAAGTACCGAGAAATAACATTGACGAAGCTAACCTTACCCTAGCAATAGGAGAATGCACAATTATGCGTGTATTTGTACTCAATAAGAACCTACAACCTTTAGACCCCTGTAAACCTGCAAGAGCAAGAATTTTGCTTTCAACGGGTAAAGCAAAGGTCTATCGTCGTTACCCATTCACCATAGTTTTGAGGGAGGAAATAAAGGAACCAATCACTCACGAGCATCAATTAAAAATAGACCCTGGCGCAAAAACAAGCGGTCTAGCTATTGTCCATGGGGAACGAGTAATCTGGGGAGCCGAACTTACCCATAGGGGCTTTCAAATACGAGATGCGTTGAACTTTCGTAGGCAATTAAGGAGCAGTAGACGGAATCGAAAAACTCGATACCGCAAGCCCAGATTTCTTAATAGAACCAGACCAGAAGGTTGGCTACCCCCTAGTCTGATGTCTAGAGTTCAAAATATTTTAACTTGGGTTAAAAAACTGACTCGACTATGTCCTGTTGCAGGCATATCTCAAGAGTTAGTCAGATTTGACACTCAAAAACTGCAAAATCCTGAAATCTCTGGGATTGAGTATCAGCAGGGTACACTTTACGGTTACGAACTTCGGGAATATTTACTTGAAAAATGGAATCGCAAATGTGCTTATTGTGGAGCAACAGGTATTCAGCTAGAAATTGAACACATTAAACCATTATCTAAAGGTGGTTCCGATCGGGCTTCTAATTTGACCATTGCGTGTCATCCATGTAACCAGGCTAAATCTAACCAAGACATTGAGCTTTTCTTGTCTTTGAAGCCTAGTATCTTGAAACGCATACTGAGTCAAGCTAAACGCCCCCTGGTTGATGCGGCTTCTGTCAATTCAACTCGCTGGAAGTTGTACCACGAATTGAAATCAATAGGATTGCCTGTTGAAGTGGGTAGCGGCGGATTAACAAAATTCAATAGGTGCCGCCAAAATCTTCCCAAAACTCATTGGTTGGATGCGGCCAATGTTGGAAAAGTTGAAACATTGATTGTTGAAGTAACCCATCCTTTGATAATAACTGCCAAGGGACACGGTACTCGTCAGCTCTGTAGAACCAACAAGTATGGCTTTCCTATTCGTCATTGCTCCAGAATCAAGTTTCACAAAGGTTTTCAGACAGGAGATATTGTCCGCGCCGTGGTAACTAAAGGAAAGAAGGTCGGTACTTACGTTGGGCGAGTAGCCACTCGAAAATCAGGATCTTTCAACATCTCAACTAAATTAGGGCTGGTACAAGGAATTAGTCACAAATATTGCCAATTTATTCACAGGAAGGATGGTTATGCTTATACAAACTAGACCCTGTCCTCCCTTTCCTCTCACCGCGTGGGTCAAAGATTATAGCGGGAGTCTCCAGAAAGGCGGATAGATGAACCTTTCCCAACTAACTATTCCGGTCACGATCATTCTTGTTCCCCAAGGAGCAGAATACCAAGCAATTTGTCGAGGAATCAAGCAGATTACTGGTCGTCCATTACCTCGGATTCTATCTATTCCGATAGGGGCAGAGCCTGTAACTCAGTATCTAGAAACATGGTTACAAACTACAACAAATTTGCCCCAACACTCCCAACCTCAAGTACTGCTAATGGGATTGTGTGGCAGCTTATCTCCTAACTATTCCGTTGGTGATATTGTTGTGTATAACGATTGTGTTGCTATCCAGCGAAACCAAGATAGACCTCAAGCACTGGTGCAACAGTGCTGTAGCCAACTGACTAACTTAGTTCAGCAGCAACTGGGCAACAAGGCTAATTTAGTCAGAGGATTGAGTAGCGATCGCATAATTTGGTCTAGTTTAGAAAAGCGTCAACTCGGTCAGAGCTACCAAGCTGATGTAGTTGATATGGAAGGATTTGCTACCCTATCGGTACTTAATCCCAAAGGATTTGCTGTAGCAATGGTAAGAGTGATTAGTGATGATAGCGACTACAATATCCCAGACCTCACCCCAGCCATTAGTGCTGATGGATCATTGAAACCCTTCCCCTTAGCCATGGGTATGCTAAAGCAACCAATAGCAGCTACTAGACTAATTCGAGGTTCTCTACGAGGGTTGAAAGTCTTAGAGGAATTAAGTATTAGACTTTTCTCTAACCGTCAAGCCTCAACAACAGAAGTCTGATTGGAACAACTGAGAGTAAGATGGAATCGCTGTTAATCAGGACAAGACGATTCGTCTTCGTATAAGTAATCAGTAATTAGTGAATATGGCATCAAAAGGCTTTCCCATCTTTATTGTATCTATGCTCAAGTCAATCATTGTTCTAGGAGGGCGTCATTGGTGGCTCTCTTTTTTATTGTGGATGGTTCTAATCGCACCAGTTCAGGCAGCGCTAGAACTGCGGGTAGCGGTTGAGCAGGGAGTCAAACAGGTAACCTTGGGGAGTTCCACCACAGCCATTGTCCGAGATGGGACAGGTCAAGCCGTGGGAAACTTAAACGCCATGGCGGGTATGACTGCGGAAACTAACGGTAGTGGAATTAAGTTAGGTCAGTGGCAAGGGAAATCCCTCTGGATTGAACCGAAAGACAATGGTTATGTTTGGATAGGCGATCGCTGGTACCGGGGACGCACTCGACTGGTTAGTTCTGACAATAAGTTAACAGCAGTCAACCATGTTGATTTAGAACACTATCTCTATAGTGTGATTGGCGCAGAAATGAGTCCCAGTTGGCCTATAGAAGCCTTGAAAGCCCAAGCAGTAGCGGCTCGTTCCTATGTGCTCCATCAGCGGAGCAAATCCAAGAGTGATATCTATGATGTAGGGGATACCCAGCGTTGGCAAGTTTACAAAGGTCTAAATAGCGAAACAGTAACCACCCATCAAGCGGTTAATGCCACAGCGGGACAGATAATGACGTATGGTAATAAAGTGATTCTGGCTGTTTTCCATGCTGCCTCTGGAGGACATACAGAAAATGTAGAAGATATTTGGTGGAGTGAACCCATTCCTTACCTACAGGGTGTACCTGATTACGATCAGGGCACACCAGTGTACCAGTGGACAAAAACCTTTTCTGCTAGTCAACTGAGCCAGAAGATTCCTGGTGTTGGTAATATTATCGCCATGACCCCAGTGGAGAGGACACCCCGAGGCAGAGTGATCACTCTTAAAGTAGAAGGCAGTAGGAATACAAAGACTATTAAGGGCAAGGAATTACGCAAAATCCTAGGTCTGAAAAGTAGGCTGTTTACGGTGTCTAAAACCGAAAATGGTTTCCAATTCAACGGTCGTGGTTATGGTCACGGATTGGGGTTAAGTCAGTGGGGAGCCTACAACTTATCCCGTCGGGGATTGAATTACCTACAAATTTTGAGTCACTATTATTCTAGTGCTCAACTATCCCAGATGGATTGATATCAAATAGCAAAGGGAACAGCGGATCTGGGAATAGGGAATAGGGAGTAGGGAGTAGGGAGTAGGGAGTAGATAACTTCAGATCACGAAACTTCTGAGAGGTTGTCTGAGAAGTCTCATTTGCTACATCCAAGCCCCCGTTGGTCCCCCAATTCTGGGGGACTTTTAGAAGCAAATTGACTCTTCCCCCAAAGTTGGGGGGTCAGGGGGGCAAAATTCAGTATCAAAAAACTTGGGAGATATCCTCTGAGTTCCCTGTTCCCTACAATCCACAACTTTCGTAACTCACCCTATTTAAAACGGCTATCTACTTTATGACTACCTCAAATTATAATCCATTAGTTAAGGTATTAAACAACTGGATTTTATCACTATTCATAATCTTAACTATTGTTGTTACCTTACTATCCATAACTAGCTATTTTTTTAGAGATAACATCTACTTAGAATTAACTACTAATTTTAAACATCAATATCTGGTATTAGGGGCGTTACCATTAAGTTATTTTGCCCTAACTCGCCGCAAACGTTGGTTGATAGTCACGTTATTTTGCTTATTGATTAACTTGACAGAAATCATTCCTTGGTATATACCTAAACTAAGCTTTGGCGCTTCCGGTGAACCCATGGGTCTGTTTCTGTTCAATGTCTCGTTTTCCAATACCCAGTATGGTGATGCTATTGCTCTGGTGAAAGAAGAAAAGCCGACTATTGCTGCTTTTTTAGAAGCTAAAGACCCTTGGCCTAAACAATTAGAAGCTTTAAGAGAGGTTTTACCCTATAATATCAGTATTCCAGAACTTCAGATTGAAGTATACAGTCGTTTACCATTACAAGAATCAGAAATTCTGGAATACGGAAAATATCGTGGTCTGGTCAAATTAGATTTAAGCATTGCTGGGGCAGACGCTTCAGTCATTGTTACTCACTCCTATCCACAATTTTATTTTGGAAAGCAAGAGGATTTTGGAAACCAAGGGGATTTTGGCAAGCAAGATGATTTGGAAAAGCAAGGTTGGCAGTGGCGCAATCAAGATTTAGAAGAAGAGATTGGGGATTATATCAGACAAATTGAAAAACCAGTGGTGCTAATTGGTGATTTAAACGTTACGATGTGGTCACCCTACTATAAAAGTCTAATTGAAAGTTCGGGATTGCGTGACGCTCGTGCTGGGTTTGGGATTCTACCAACTTTATCAAAATTTTCACCAGCCAACCCTTGGTTAGCTATTCCTGTAGACCACTGTTTAGTCAGTCCAGATGTTAAGGTGATCAAGATGAGAACTGGCCCTGATCTTGGTTCAGATCATCTCCCGGTAATTACTGATATAGCGCTACGGGCAAGTCAGAAGTCAGAAGTCAGAAGTCAGAAGTCAGAAGTTAGAAGTCAGAAGTTAGAAGTTAGAAGTTAGAATTTAGAAGTTAGAAGTCAGATTTTGAATCAAATCTGAGTTACGTCACCGCCTCGTTCGCACAGCGTGGCCGTTCGCGTAGCGTGGTCAAAAGGCCAAAAGGCCAAGGCCAAAGCCTGTGCCACAAAGCTGACCACTGACAGCTGACCACTGACAGCTGACGGCTGACGGCTGTCTGCTTAGTAATTAGTGATTTATATCAAGATTCTGAGTAGCTCCTAACTCTAAACGCTGTTGCCACTCCCCATCAATTTGATCTTTCCTTTCGATATCCTGATCCAATAAATCCTTCTCACTGCTATAAACCAAATCTTCTTCCCGAATCACATTTTGAGCGGCAAACTGTTCCGCATAGGCAATCTTGTTCTGTAAAGCAACATCCGCCTGATTAAGTGCGATCGCATTTTCCTGCCGTTCTCGATTCTGAGTTCTAATCTGCTCCTTTTTCCACTGAACCCAGAAATATCGAAGCAACGGTATGGCCAAGAATCCTACGCCATAAGCCAATAACAGAGGGTAAATTAGCTCCACAAATAGTACAAATCCCCCTAGCTGTGCAGCAATCTCACCCCCCTGCAACAGGGAACCGAGGACTAATGCTAGAACAAAGTTTACACTCCCTAACCCAATTGCCAGCATAATCTGCTCACTCCTTGCCTGAGAAAACTCCCATATCTTGGCACGAAGATAAGCTGGCACCGGTTGTTGATTCTGTTTGGCAGCAGTTGTCTGCAATTTAGGGAAGTGATAGACAATATCCCCTGACGGGCTAACTTCTGGGCGTCCGTCGAATCGGATTAGTACCGGTAACATATAGTCTTCAGACTCCCGCTGGTAGCTTTCTCCAAGGTCATCAAGATAGGGAGCAATCTGTTCAGCTGCCACAGCCCCCCCGGAATTGCGAATCACAGCACCAATGGTTTGCCAGCGACGTTCTTCTAAATCACTATTGGGATTGCCATCACCAAACAGAAAGGAGAAGACAGCTTCTAAAAAATTCATCTCATAGTCGTCATCCTGGTTATAACGGGAATTTCGCCGTCTCGAGCGATAATTATTGTGGGAGTAAGATGGGTTGAACCACCAAAACAGATCCGGTCCAATCCAGAAACGAGGCAAAAACAGGATTCCGCCGCCACCACCAGAACGTCTATTTCCTCCTCCGCCTCCTCCGCCAGAATCATTGTCACTGCCAGCTTTGAGGCTCAGAACAATAAATGCGATCGCAACAATCATCAACACAATCGAAAGCACTAGGAAAATCCCGAAAGAAATCCGAATCAGGTAAAACAGAACACCCCAAACCTTTTCCCACCATGCTTGCAACCGTAGCTTTAAGAACTTGTTGCGGAGAATAGCGCGAAAGTTTTTGGGAAACAGATAAGCAATATCCCCTGACTCTGCTACTTGTAAATGTCCACCTACTTCCGAGGCCAAGACAAGTAAACCTTGCTCGGCTTGATGGATGTTTAAACCCACTTGGGCAGCAACATCCCCAACAGTGACGCGGTAGTCTAGCTGCTCAACAGCTTTCATGATGCTGGGTAAGGGAGCCATAATTATGTTTTCTAATACTTAGTTGCGATCAAAGATAATAGCTTTATCAAACAGAACCGTCGGACAGGTCGGACATCACCGGACCGGAAAACATACTATGTATCCATGGGATACTATCAATGCCATCTGCTAGATCTATGTAAATTTCCCTACTATCTCTAGTATAGTTTTTTTTGAATTTGGCAATTTTGAGCAGGTTTTTTTATACTGAAATCCTTATTGATTCTTGAAAAGCGGTCAGATTTGTGCTGCTGTTGCCCCACTTCCAATACCTTGCCCTCTTGCCATCACCTTGGAGGTAATTTGCCAACAGTCCCTTATAATAGGAGGCTGACAGGAGTTAACAAAACTTAAGGGAGAAGCAGAGGTAGCAATGGCACTGATCACCACCGGCAAGTCATTCATCCGGGCACTAGAAAAGTCTGGTGCATTAGCAGTTTATGCACCATTAGAAGGTGGGTTTGAAGGTCGTTATCAGCGGCGTTTGCGGGCTGCTGGCTATACCACCGTTTCCATTACTGCCAAAGGACTAGGGGATCCAGCTGCTTATCTCACTGGAATTCACGGTGTTCGCCCTCCTCATCTGGGCAAGAAAAATATGGGTAAATCAGCTGCAGTCGGTGATGTTTACTACCTGCCGCCCTTGGTAAACTACCAACTGTCAGCCCTATCTCCCAACTCTAAAGGGTTGGTGCTGTGGATTATTGAAGGAATTATTCTATCTAGTCAAGAAGTTGAGTATTTAACGACATTGCCCCAGCAAGAACCACGAGTAAAAGTAATCCTAGAGATGGGAGGGGATCGTGCTTTCCGTTGGCAACCCCTCAAAGAGACAATGCCCGGACTAATTTCTGTAGCCAATTTCTAGTATCAGTATCAATGATGTCAGCTATCAGCTATCAGCTGATAGCTGAATGCTGATATTTCTCGATACCCAACCCCGTGAGTAGTCAAAAATGATAAGTTTGATACCCTAGAGGTGTAGGATGATAGTGGGTAAGACTAGCAATGCTCGAACAACGTGACTACACCTTAATCATCGATAAAAGTGGCAGCATGTCGATTAGGGATCAACTGGCTGGCAAAAGCCGTTGGCAAATGATGCAGGAGTCTACCCTTGCTTTAGCCAGTAAATGTGAAGAATTAGATCCAGATGGCATCACGGTTTATGTATTTGCTGGTCGCTTTAAACGCTACGACAATGTAACCGCAGATAAAGTCCTACAGATATTCCAGGAAAATGAACCATCGGGACGCACGGATTTAGCTGGTGTTTTACTCGATGCCACCAACGACTATTTTAAACGTAAGGCTAGTGGCCAAACCAAAGAAAATGGAGAAACTATCTTAGTCGTCACTGATGGGGAGCCTGATGAACGGAAAGCTGTGATGAAGGTGATCATAGAAGCATCACGGCGTATTGATGTCGATGAAGAACTAGGAATTTCCTTCATCCAAATCGGGAATGATCTCCAGGCAACTAAATTCTTAAAAATATTAGATGATGAGCTGCAAAATGCTGGGGCTAAGTTCGATATCGTAGATACCGTAACTATTGATCAGATGGAGGATATGACTCTCACTGAAGTTTTGATCAATGCTATTATTGACTAAAGGATTAGCATAGGTTAGTGGGATTTCTCCCGTCAGGGTTCGAGGTGCTTTAAGTTAACTGTTTCAAAAATATCCCTCAACAGTTAACAAGGTAATAGGAGACCAAAGTCGTGGAATCAATGGATGACTTGTTAGCCCAACTCAAAGCTGAGTATCAACAAAAAGATGCTGGTGTTCAACCGCAAGAAAAACCTCTTTTTCAGGAACAACTAGTTGATTTGCCACTAACTGATCCACCAACCAGTGAATCACCAGCGAAAATACCTGATTGGGTATCTACTGCTCAGGATCGGGAGCTGGCTGAGATGAGAACAGAGTTTGAGAACAAAGACCAAGAAGAGGCTCTCAAACAACAGCAGGAACTAGAAGCTGAACAAAAACGAGTTCAGCAGCAAAAACAAAAAGAACGAGAAGCCCTGACTCAGCAAGCGACTGAGTGGCTAAAAAACTTAAGTCCAAACTCAGCTGAAGGCTTATGGTTTGAAGAATTTTCTGATTCCTATCCCTCCAAACTGGAGGCAGCAATTGATTATTTGCAAGCCTTAAAAGAAACTCAGTCTTGAGTGCAAGACTCCTCAAGTATCATCTGCAGGTGCCTAAGAGCAAATTTTTTTAATTATAATGATTATCTTAATCGATGTTATTAGTTCTGTTACATTTTGAAGTGCGGAATGTGGCCAGTAATGCTTAATTCTCCATGGTTTTCACAGGTCAGGGTGCGGAATGAAGAATATAGGACTGAGTTCTAAGTACCTCACCACAAGAACACTTAACCAAATATTCCACAAGGCAAACGTTATTGCAGTAGATAGTGCTGCCCCAATCATACCAAATAAAAGAATACCAATTCCATTCAAAACAACATTTAAACCCGCAGCTGTCCCATATACAATCAGGGCTTGATTTTGATGTCCCGTCATGATCATCAGGAAAGCAGCTGAGCCACACAGAGAATTAACTAACTGCCCCATAACCAGAATCAAGAGCGTCCCATTTCCACTGGCAAACTCTGGTCCAAAAAGACTCAAGATTGCTGGGGCAAATAGGATGAGGAAAACAGCGATAAGGAGGGAAGGCCAGAAAATCCAAACACTGGCGGTGGAAATAGCCTGTTTTAATCCAAGGCGATCGTTCTGTTTATATAATCGAGCAAATTCAGGGGCGACGACCATAGTGACCGTTTGTAGCACAAAGCCTACCCAAAGGGATGTCTTAGTTGCTACCTCATAAACTCCCGCCTGTTGAGGCCCCAATAGGGAACCGACCATAATCACATCAGTTTGCTGTAGGATAATGCCAAAGCCATTCATTAACCACAGTACAACACCGACCTTCAGCCAATCTCTGTAGGCATAAATTGGTTCGGCTTGCTCTACACTCTGGTTTAATCTCTCCCCAATTAGCCACAGTTGACCTAGTACAACAACGAGGATGACCAGTAGATTAATATCAATAATGCGAACACCAGACAGGTCACCAAATTCCTCGAAAACAACAAAACCACTGACTAAAATCAACACAGGGACAAAAATATAATATGGGGTATAGGCGAGGTTAATGTCTCCTAAAGCTGTAGCTGTTTCCCTTTGTAGCAAAGTCAAAGCAAACAGAGGAACGAGCCAAATCCCGATTGTTAATGGGTTAGCGTAGATAAAACGGTGATAGGAGTTAAGTCCAAAAATTAATCCTGTCCCCACCAAAGCAATGGCAATTCCTAACAGCAAATTTATCACCCAACTGAATCTAATAATTCCTCGCAGTAAACCCCAAGACTGAGTAACATTATACTCAGAAACAAACCGCAAAACAGTATGAGGCAAGCCCAAACACGCCAATATACTGAGTAAAAAAGTTAGAGAAAAAACATAAGCGTAAATTCCATATTGAGTCTCTCCCATCCAACGAGCTAGGCAGATTTGTAACAGATAAGTTAGGATAAATCCTGTCACTCTGATCACAATTGCAATAACTGTGCTTTGGCCTAGGGATTGTAATTGTAGACCTTTAGAATCAGAAAACGTTTTGGACATTAAGTTAACAAAGGGTTTGAGCGCAACTATGACCATAAAATCCTTTGCGTAGTCTACCGTAGGGACGTAACTACGAACTATTCTAACTAGATTTTAGCCAAAAAGAAAGTTTATCGTATTTCTCAAATAAATCAGGGGGTAAAACTGTATTACGAGGCACAAACTCAACTTTTTTACGCACTTTATGGAGACCTGGTAATCCTAACTTGGAATCAAATTCTGGTTCGTCATATTCAACATGTTTAAAATTATGCTCAAAGGGTGCTTCTCCTAAAAAATTATAAATTTTATGAAGGGTTTCTGTTGGTTGGTTCGTTAGTAAATCATATTCTACCAACAACAACTTATCTGAATATTCGCCATAGTAGGCTTCTTTGAGAGCGTTATAAGCCATACCAACCATATACTGATTTTGCCCTAGTTTTTGGGTACGGTCGTAGACAGTAGCAGATTCACTAAAGTCTGCAAATAATCCTGAAATAACCCAAGGATTGCTTCGCACTAAACGTTCTAAGCTATCCATAATCCAAGCCACATTACGGACGCAACAAATGACTTTAGCTTGGGGGAAAAGTTGATCGATTAGGGGTAACTGGGCGCACCACATACGGCTGGTATCAATAACCAGTTGCCCTTGCTGAATTTGAGGTTGATAATAAGCAGCAAAGACTCCCAGTAACAAGTCTTTTTTTTGTTGTTGTGAAATGAAACTGGCCAGTTCATTTCGACTCATGCCTTCTAATAACCGTTGAATCAGACCAAACACTGGGGTACTCATGGTGGCATGAAACCGAGGATTTTGTCGAAGAATAGCTGAGAGTAAGGTTGAGCCAGATCTCGGCAGCCCAGAAATAAAATGGATCTCAGTGGGGAATTGTAAACCATCGAAAGATTCAGAATGTCCGGTCTGAGAAATATTGTTATCTACAGAAATACTCATCGGTTTAAATCACAATTTCTCTTGCAATCCCCACCTGTATTGCAATGGGGTGCTTCAATTTAATAATGTCGTTCGTAGTGTTTGGGCAAGCACTTCAACATTAGGCTCTTGAAACATAGTGGTATGATTCCCAGGAACCCAGTGGAGTTCGGTGCCTCCAGTTACTAAGTCTGCCCAGCCTAGACTAGCATCTTGGGCGTTGGCTGCTTCTCCTTCGGTTGCCTGGAAAAGAATCCCTGTGCCATTGTAAGGCTTAGGGGTGTAAGACATTAAACCTTTAAGATGCCCTCTGAACACTTCCAGTAACCGTTTAACCTGTGCTACACCAAAATCAGGGGGAATTTTTTGGGCTGTTTTTACCTGTTCAATTAAATGGCACAGTTCCTCCTCCTGACTCAGATTGTCCAAGGTTTTCAGGGTCTCTGGTAAATCAGGGAGATGTCTTTTAAATAAGCGAACCAAGAAGATAACATCATCATCCATGGTGTGAGCCTCTTCTCGATCGATGGGGTCAGCAATGTTCATATCAATCAGGATGAGTTTAGACACTTCATGTCCCTGACTTTGCAGTTGTTGTGCCATCTCAAAGGCAACTACTGCACCAAAACACCACCCTCCAATCTGATAAGGTCCTTGGGGCTGAACGGTCTGCATCCCTTGTATGTAATGGGCGGCCATGTCTTCAACTCGATCGTAGGGTTTTTGATCCCCATCCAATCCCAAGGACTCTAGAGCATAAAAGGGGAACTCTGGGGCAAGATAGCGGGCTAATTCTCGATACCAAACCACAGTTCCAGCCCCTGGATGAACGCAGAAAAAGGGAGGCTGGACTACTTTGGGCTGTAAAGGGACTACCGTGGATCTTGACCACTGGGACGAATTCCCTTCCTTACTCAAAAGCGCGGCTAGATGTTCCACTGTCCCTTCCTCAAAGAGGACCGATACCGGTAGTTTTTGACCAAACTGTTGCTGAATACGACTGATCAAACTAACCGATAGGAGTGAATGCCCCCCAAGGTCAAAAAAGTTATCTTGAAGTCCAATAGGAGCCACATTAAACAGGGATTCCCAAAGTTGCACCAACTCTAACTCTAAAGCAGTACGAGGCGGGATTTTCCCCCCGTTATCCTCAAGACTTAGGCTTGGTACAGGTAAAGCACGACGGTCTAGCTTCCCGTTGGCACTCACGGGTAAAGAGTCCAAGGTCACAAAAACACTGGGAACCATGTAATCCGGCAGTTTTTCTTTCAGGAATTGCCGTATTTTTGAGGGGGTCACGGTTGTGCCTTGGGGATGGGTGACATAGGCAACCAATTGGGGATTCCCTGGGCTATCTTCCCGTACAACCACCACCCCTTCTTGCACTTGGGGATGTTGACCTAAAACAGATTCAATCTCACCCAACTCAATGCGAAAGCCTCGTAGCTTCACTTGATGATCTATGCGTCCGAGATACTCCAAATTCCCATCAGGTCGCCATCTGGCCAAGTCCCCCGTTTTGTAAACTTGCTCCGTTTTATCCCAGAGGTCGATGGTGATGAATCGCTCTTTTGTTAAGTCAGGTCGATTCAAATAGCCTTGGGCTAACCCCACCCCAGCAATACACAGTTCCCCTGGTATGCCCACAGCCACAGGTTGATTGTGACAATCGAGGATATAAATGCGGTTGTTGGCAATGGGTTGACCAATACTTGGTAAATCTTCCCACGCCTCCACTGATTTCGGTAAACTCAAAGCTGTCACTACATGACTTTCGCTCGGTCCATAGTGATTGTGTAACCGACAATCGGGTAAAGCCTTAAAGAAAGCCCGAATTGATGGGGTAATGCGCAGTTGTTCTCCAGCAGTAATGACGTGCTTTAAGGACAAGGGTAGCCCTTGGGTGCCATAGTCTGCCAAATGTTGTAAAGCCACAAAGGGCAGATAGAGGCGATCGATCTGGTGTACTGATAAATAATCCAGTAATGCAGAAACATCTCGGCGGGTTTCATCCCCAATCAACACCAATTCACCACCGGTCGAGAATGTACTAAAAATTTCTTGGAATGAAACATCAAAGCTTAGGGTTGTAAACTGTAAAGTCTTGGCAGGTTGATCTAAACCCGGTACACTACGTTGCCAATTGATTAAGTTAATCAAAGCCCCTTGAGGCATGGCAACCCCTTTGGGTTTCCCCGTGGAACCAGACGTATAAATGACATAGGCCAAGTCATGGGGTGTCCTTGCTAAAGTGGGGTTTTCCATCCCACAGTGAGCACTTCCAGGCTCAATCCAGGCTTCGGTAAAAGATAAGGTATCCAGACAAAGAACTTGACAGGAATGCTTCAACTCAGTCAGGGGTAAATGCTTGGTTAGTGTAGTTTGAGTTAATAAGACTGGAGTAGCTGCATCTTCGATGATCAAGCGAATTCGCTCTTGGGGATAATTGGGGTCAATGGGAACATAAGCCCCACCTGCTTTGATTACCCCTAACACACCAATAATCATGTCCAAAGACCGTTCCAGGCAGATTCCGACCAAAGTATTAGGCCCAATAGCTTGGTTTTGGCGTAGATAATGGGCTAGTTGATTGGCTTTTTGATTCAGTTGTTGATAACTTAAGCGATCGCTGCCAAAACTTACTGCAATTCCGTTAGGGGTTTTAAGGACCTGTTGCTCAAATAAATCAGCGAGTGTTTGTGGGGGATAATCACAGTCTGTGGAATTCCAAGTTTTTAGTTGTTGAATTTCTTCTGGACTCATCAACGAAAAGCTATGAATACCCTGTTCAGGATTCTCTACAATCCCATTGAGTAACACGGTAAAATGTCTTGCCATCCGTTGAATGGTCTCTGGTTCAAACAAGTCGCTATTATAATCCCATTCTCCTTTTAAACCCTGCTGTGTTTCTTTCATCAATAGGGTGAGGTCGAATTGAGTAGTAACATCTTCCCATGGCCAAGGACGAATGGTCAATCCCTTAAGGTTTAACTCTTCCATTGGTGCATTGTTTAAGGTAAACATCACTTGAAATAAGGGATTATGACTCAAAGAACGGTCTAACTGCAACTCCTCCACTAACTTCTCGAAGGGTAAATCTTGATGAGAATAAGCCTCTAAAGCCGTTTGTCTTACCCTGGTCAAAAGCTCTTTCAAAGTAGGGCTTTCTTCTAGGTTTATTCGGAAGACTATAGTGTTAACAAAAAAGCCAATAAGCGGTTCTAATTCATGATGATTACGATTGGCAATGGGAGAACCAATCGCTAAAT
>NZ_JAAHGN010000340.1:0-6947 GCF_010672485.1 Moorena sp. SIO2C4
ATCTCATTTTTGCAATTAAACAAAAATTCTAATAAAATTCCCAAACTGCCTACACTACCCACCCTCCCTAAAATCCCCACGCTTCCGACACTTCCGGCACTTCCCTTCTTTTTTACAAAGATGAGATGCACCCAGTAGGGAGTAGGGAGTAGGGAGTAGGGAGTAGGGATTAGGACAAAAATTTTTGTACCTCATCAGTATGATAATTGCTATAAAAGGAGTAGAAAAGAGTTAGCAATCGGTATAGTAAAATCAGCATAGTAAAATCAGCTTGTAATTTAATGAAAGTAAGAAGTAATATAAGAAGTAATGTAAGATGAAATTACTTTCCATTTGCAATCCTTCTCGATACTCTAGTCCGTTACTGGACATACCCATATTTTACCAACGGCTAGCCCTCGACGAACGATTTGAATTCTTCCACATCCCTACTGAGGGCGTATTCACCCAAGGAGCGAAGACTGAATCGATTCAGGTAGCTTCGGTGAAGGGAATACTACCTTACACTACCTTTCTCGAATTAGATTCACAAGCCCAGGATTTGCGATCGCTAGAGGAGTTTGACTTGGTATTTTGTCGCACCTTAAAGCCTTTTCCTGAAGGATATCTAGATAGACTACGATTGTGGGAACCGTTTGTAAAATTTGTTAACAGTCCTACTGGAATTCATGAGCAAATTCAGCAAGAATTCTTCCTCAAAGTAGCCAGTAAATTTACACCAGACATGATAGTAACCAGTAGCTGGATGGAAGGATTGGCTTTTTTTGAAAAGCACCAAGTTATTGTGGCTAAGCGATATAATAGTTGTGGTGGTAGAGGAGTTTTTAAAATTTGGGATCACAACGGTCATTTCTTAGTGGATAATCCCTTTGCAGCTACCAGGGAGTTTAGTCACTTTTCCGAGGTGATGAATTATCTGAAAGGTTCCACAGGTAAACCACTACAATTTGTGAAATACTTGCAGCGAGTTGATGTGGGAGACAAGCGGATTGTTGTGGTAGATGGTGAAATTTACGGTGCCTATATCCGCCGTTCGAAAAGTGGTCATTGGGTGCATAATGTCAGCGTAGATGGAGAATGTTTCTTATCAGATATCAGCTCTGAAGAAAAAGAAGCAATTCACGCTACCTTTAAACACTATCGCTGTCGGGGTATACATACCTTGGGATATGACTTTTTGATGAATGATGAGGGTAACTGGTGCATTAGCGAAATCAATGGAGGAAATATTGGTGGCTTTGCTAGATTAGAACTGTTAACCAACCAATCGATAATGGAGCGATTGTTTAGCTGGATGATTGAGTTTTATCGAAAGCCGAGAAAAAACCTATCGTTATCTTTGGTTGAGGATTAGGAGTGTTTAGTTCTCTAAATTATAATTGAGAGAGAGCAAATAATTACGGGCAACAAAATAAGTGCAGAAAAATGTCAACTAAACAAGAGAATTTCTGTGCAGATTTATCAGAGCATCCCAACATTCTGGTAAGGCAATATAAAGAGACTGATTTTCAAGCAATTGCATCTATCTATAACGAGTCTATCGTTGCAGGCAACAGTACGATGGATTGCCAATTTTATACCGCTGAGGACATGGAAGTACTCGCGAATAAGTTTGGCGATCGCGAAACCATACTGGTTGCAGAACGAGAAAGCTGTGTTATCGGGTGGGGTGTCATCAAGCGCTATAGCCCTCGCTTAGGCTACCGTGTTTGCTGCGAGATTTCGATTTATTTTTCTTTAGCGGAAACCGGTAAGGGTTACGGCAGTATTTTACAAACAGCATTGCTCAAGAAAGTTGAGGAGTTTTGCTATCACCATGTCGTTGCTAAAATTTTGGGCTGCAATCAAGGGAGTATTGAATTTCACAAGCGATTTGGATTTGAGGTTGTAGGTGTTCAAAAAGAAATTGGGTTTTTCAAGGGACGCTGGCACGACATGGTTATTATGCAGCTTGTTTTATCCCATATCTTACCTTACCGTCCTGAACTATAACATTCTGTGTTTTAGTTTTGAGCATGGGAGGAGCTTGCAACGGATAGTTCGAGCGGATGTAACGGATAGCAATATGGGAAGGAGGTCGAAGAGGTGCAGCGATTTCTTTATCGTTTCAATCAGGCTTGCTATAGCTTGAATAAATCTTTGATGATATGAGGAATAATCATCATGTGTTCTGAATCAAAATAAGCTGAGATATTTCTCAATTTTTTTCAGACGATAGTGAGGAATTTATCAGCTTTCTCTCAGCCTAGAGCTTTAAGGTTTATACAGTCAAGTCAACCAGTGAGGAATTATTAGTTAGGTAAATCTAGGGATGAGGGATTAAGTATTAGGGATTAGGCTTTGAATAGTAAACTCTAACAGCATTCCCCTAACACCATTCTCCCACCTAGTAATACTATCAATTTCGGTTAATCCATTCGTAGGATGGTTAATCCGATTTTGTTAATTTTCAATTTTTAAGTCTCTATTTTCAGAGAATCAAGTTTTTTAAAAAATTAGAGGATGGCAAAATGATTCAGATTATTACTGGCATGAAGACTTCTGTATCCGACCAAAGTCTTCCCAAGAGTATCCAGCGCTTAATTAGTAATATCCAAAGTCAGTCGGTATTGGTACCGAAAATTGCTCGTTTGTGCATTTTGGATGCACGCATCTCACCGGAAGACTTGATGGGATGGGCTGACTTTGATCATCCCATCACCGACAGCTACGGTCGAAAGCTACTGTACGAGTGTGGTTCCTTTGAAATTATGGTGATGTCTTGGGCTCCAGGAGACTACAGCACGATTCATGACCACGGCACAGCCCAATGGGGAGCAGTACAGTGCTTTGGCGAGGCGGAACACTACGTGTATACCTTAACAGATGGAGTGCTGCAAACCCTGAAGCGACTGGACTATAGCTCTGGAGAGGTAAAGGCGGTAGCTGACGATATGATTCACCAGATGGGCAACCCCGGAGAATCCTGCTTTTTTAGCCTTCATGTATACGGGACCGAAAACTCCAAGGGCTCGATTACTAGCAACGCACGAATCTTTGACCTGCTTGAAGGCAGCATTCAACGCACTGATGGAGGGGTGTTCTTCTGCTTGCCAGAGACACAAATTAAAGAGCGGCACTACGGCTTACAAGCAGACACTGATACCACGCTCAGACACCACGAAAAAATGCGCGATCGCATTTGTCGAATCCTTGCAGTAGAGGACAATCCTCTACTCCGCTCAAAATTAGCTGTGTTAGACGAGCAAATGTCACAGCTCAAGTAAGCTAAAGATAATTGGTAATTGCTAATTGGTAATTGCTAATTGGTAATTGCTAATTGGTAATTGCTAATTATTACTTTTCAAGTAAGCATTCAGCTGTCAGCATTCAGCTGTCAGCCTAATGCTTAAAATAAACATCGAACAGGATAATTTAATAGTTTGAGATTTTAAAGAATTGAAAGTTTGGGGATTTGCCTATCTAAGTATTCAGCCGTTGGCTGATAGCACCTCAAGTAGCACAGGCTTCTAGCCTGTGATGTACCCCATAAGCTGATACGCGACACGCTGATAGCTGTTGGCGTAGCCTGCGCGTAGCGCATATGCTTACCTTTTCAATTTTCAGTTTTTAATTTTAAAATGACCAATGACTAAATCAATCAATCCAAACTAATTTGTGAACCCCATAGGTCTTGAGGTAGAAATGAGCGGTCCATTGGAATTGGTGCTACTGGTTCAGTTAGGGTAAATTTGCCACTCTCAATCCATTGCTTTAATTCCATAGCAACTTGCCGGGAGAGGAAAATACTAGCAAGAGGAGCTACACGTACTAATTTACCATCAATAGTGATCCGACCAGACTTCAGCTGAGCGTAGCTGACTAACCCAAAGGTTGGACGCACCCGTCTAGGAATGGCAAAATCTACCACTGGTGCAACAATGTCTTGATCTTGTACAGCACAACGTTGCACTACTTCTTCATTCAGTACTGGCATTGGTACGCCCACACCCAGCATCAGAGAGGGGCCATAATTTTTAAAGTAACAACCCCGCACCCATTTGGGGTTCATTTGCTTGGCATCTCCAATTAAAGCTAGAGTTGCTGCTGGTCCTATGGGTGTCTGATTGGGAAGGCGTTTTTGCAGTGGGAAGTGTTGGGTCCCTTCCCAAGCAATATAGCCAATACCTCCACCCATAAAAATCCGTGTGCCAATACCCACTAGCTTCAGTTCCGGATCATTGATTAGGGGTGAGATTGCTCCTGGGTTAGAGTAAACCGCATTGGAGAGTTTGGGCTGCAGCAAACCCAGATAAGTATACAAGGGGCGATCGCCTCCATTCACCCCTACAATGAAGTTTTGATACAGATTGCGGGGATTGAATAAGTAAAACTGATTAATCCTATCCTTAGTGATCGTGGTCTCAAAGGAGCTTCTAGGATAACAATCTGTCACCTGTCCAAGGGCTTGCAGGTTGACCGGTTTCCCAGCAATCAGGTCTTCAATGACATGACCACCACCCCTTTGCCTATGTTCTTCCATATCTGGAATCTCACGGTTATCTGGGTAGTCAACAACTTGAGTTGCTCCCAAAAACAAATCCACTGCTCCGAAGCCAGTGTAAGCTGGAACCCCATCTAACCAACATTTCCGTATTTTCACGGGTGGGTCAGTATGTCCCAAATTCATGATTGCTCCGGAAGACTCCATCTGCTCAAAGGTACCGGTAGTAATGATGTCTACTTCTTTCGCCGCCTGAGTCACACCGATGTCTGCCACCCGTGCTTTTAATTCTTCCACTGTCCACACTACGGCACAGTTACCCTCGATTTTGTCATTAATTTGAGCAATGGTTCGCATAGGGATTGGGAATGAGGAGAAGGGTTTTCCAAAATATCACTTGTCAGTGGTATCTTAGCTTACCTCCGTCAGCCGAGGGTGATCATAGGCAGTTGTTAAGTAAGTATTCAGCTATCAGCTATCAGCTATCAGCTATCAGCTATCAGCTATAGCGCTTTTTAAGCTAGTAAGGTACAAGTTTTTGGGTTTTAGGGAGCAGGGAGCAGGGAGTAGGGAGCAGTAAAGTCAGAAGAGGGAAAAGGTAAAAAATTATGTGTACCTCATGAGGCTAAAAACCGCTATATCAGCTATCAGCTATCAGCTAATGCGCACGCTACTTGAGGTGCTTTTGAATACAACAGGTAAGCATTGGAATAATGCTGAGTTACGTCAGCACCTCAAGTAGCGTGGACCTTTTGCCCACGGCTGACGGCTGACGGCTGACGGCTGACGGCTGACGGCTGACGGCTGACGGCTGAATGCTTAAGTTGTTAAAATCCATAGCTCGCGTTGTAACGGTTGAAGGCTTATGAAGGTTTACTCTTCCTCCTTCTCGATTTGATCTGATTTGTCGGATTTGGGGTGATTGTCCGATTCAGTGCTATCCTGGGAATCCTGTGATGTAGTCGGGCTGGCTAAATCAGGATCTGGTGATGCGATCGCAACGATTTCTGAAGGGGTCTGGGTATGTCTGATGGATATCGGACTAGTTTTCCATTGATCGAGGATATCTTTAATTAAAACTTCTTTGAGCCAAACCTGACCAACTACTGTTAATGGTAAAGCTAACAGTAAACCTAAAAAACCAAAGAATGTCGCGAAAAATACCTGAGCCAAAAGGGTTACTGCTGGTAGCAGGGATACCTGTTGCTTCATGACCAGGGGAGTTAGCAAATTACTTTCCACCTGCTGAATAATAATGTAGAGAATTAAAACAGCGATCGCTTTCCAGGGTGCATCTAGTAGAGCGATCGCAATCGGTGGGACTACACTCAATCCAGGGCCAATATTGGGGATAAATGTCAAGATACCTGCCAAAGCCGCCTGTGCCAGTGCCAGTTTAACTTGTAGGATGACCAAACCCACAAAACTTAAGCCAGAAATGGCAGCAATGTTAACGAGAATGCCTACTAACCACCCCCGTAAAGAGTGATCACATAGAGTCAAAATTTCATCAACTCGACGGCGATAGAAAGACGGGAAAAGTCGTATAAAGCTTTGACGATAAGCGTTGGGGTCAGCCAGTAGCATTATGGTCAAAACTAATACCAGCAAAACTTGGGCTACTACAGCCAAAGAGTTAAAGGCAATGGAGAATCCACCACCCAATAACTGATTAAGTAACGGTTGTAGCTGTTGAATTAGCTGATCTATTTGGAGCTCGGGGAAAGTAATCAGATCTGGGGGAAGACGCGCTGACAACACCTCCAACCACTGACCTAATTTTTCTATACCCCTAGGAACTTGATCAGTTAACTCTAGGACTTGGTCGGCAAAGGGTGGCACAATTAGCCAGTAAAACCCTACGGTTAGAGCAACCATCAGAAGAATTGACAGCAGCACAGCAAAAAGCCGTTTGATGCCAACCCGGCGGAATTTTTCCACCAAGATATTTAAGGCATTGGCAAGTACCACAGCAGTAAATATCAGCAGCAGTACTTTACGGATTTGCCACAGGATGTATAACGAAAGGATAAAGGCAAGTAGACCAATCCATGTGCCTAGACTCATGGTAAAACCTCGCAGTGGCTCTATGCAGTCCCAGACCTAATTTTAGTTGTATGGGGCTCAAAAACCTGATCTTACCTCAATTCTACAGATTTTAGGTTTTCAAATTTTAGGTTTTAAAAGAGACAGGATGCGATTAGCCCGAAGGGCTACGCTACGCGAACGCTCCGGGAGCAGAAGATGGGGGTGATGGGGTGATGGGGTGACAAGCAGCTTGAAAGGGAGGGTGACCGGGTTTAGGTAGGGTATCCTGCCCCTCGGGAAACATAACTATGCTCTTTTGAGTCTAATTAATCGCTTATACTCATCCTCAAGGAAGATATATTTAATGTTTATTTCCCATCGTTGGCAGTCCAGAATCGCTCTACTCACAGCATTGGGGATCACTTCAACTGTAGCG
>NZ_JAAHGN010000341.1:0-6945 GCF_010672485.1 Moorena sp. SIO2C4
TGGGTACTGTAAATTCTAGACAATTAGACAACACTAAATTTATTAGGTCATCCTCTTTAATTTATAAATTAATGAGTTATGATGAACATAAAAAACTGAGAAATAGAAAGAGCTAGACAACGGTGAATTAAGATCATGCCCAGTCTTATTCACCTAGGCTTAGGAGTGATTAGTAAGCTCCCACGAGAATTCCTGACACTCCAAACCTAAAACATTAAATCCCTCGGTAATAACTAAAGGAATTAGCACAATGACAAAGAAACCTTGGCATGAGTTCCCTACTCCTCTAGCCCTATTAAAATTAAATAAATTCCGGGATAATATGCGGGAAGAAAACCTGCACGATACTTCCCAATTACCCACAAAAGGGGAGCCCCCTGAACCGACTCCTAGTCCTGATGGTCGCCATCTGAAAATTCGCACAGCAGATGGTTCATTTAATGACCCCAATGATCCTAAAATGGGTATGGCTGGCACCCGCTTTGGACGCAATGTAGCCCTGAAATACGCCTACCCCGACGAAAAGAATTTACTCAATCCCAATCCCCGTACTATCAGTCGGAAGTTATTGACGCGGGATGAATTTGTACCAGCTTCGACCTTAAACCTAACAGCTGCAGCATGGATTCAATTCCAGACCCACGATTGGTTTTCTCATGGCTATAATGAATCCCAGGAGAAAATCGAGATTCCTCTGGAACAGGATGACCCCTGGCCCGAAGAGCATCGACCTCTGGAAATCGAAACAACTCCAAAAGACCCCACTCGTTCTGAAGACGATACCAACAATCCCCCAACCTTTATCAACCGAGAAACTCACTGGTGGGATGCTTCCCAAATCTATGGCAGTTATCAGGAAACTATCGATAAGGTGCGTAGCCATGTCGATGGTAAGATGATCATTGGTGATGACGGTTTGTTACCTGTCAACCCAGAGAACGGAATCGATATTGTGGGCTTTGACGATAACTGGTGGATAGGACTGAGCATGTTGCATATCCTGTTCGTCAAAGAGCACAACACTATCTGTGATCATCTGAAAAAACAATACCCTGACTGGACAGATGATGACCTGTTCGACCACGCTCGACTGATTAATGCTGCCTTGCTAGCTAAAATTCATACTGTGGAATGGACTCCGGGCATCCTGGGGCATCCCGCCGTGCAAGTTGCCATGAGAGCTAATTGGTGGGGTCTATTAGGTCAGGAATTCAAAAATCGTTTTGGGCGTCTTGGGGACAGTGAAGCAGTCAGCGGCATTATCGGCTCATCTACTGACCACCATGGTGCTCCCTTCTACCTCACCGAAGAATTCGTTTCTGTGTATCGGATGCATCCCCTCATCCCCGATGAATTCCCGTTTTACTCGGTTAAAGACGGTAAAGAGCTGCTGACAAAAGACTTTTTTGAAGTGTCTGGCAAGCGCTCACGTGCCATTCTAGAACAGGTAGATATAGCTGATTTATTCTACTCCTTTGGAATCAGCCACCCAGGTGCTGTCACCCTTTACAATTATCCAAAGAAATTGCAGCAGCTACTAAGGGACAACGGTGAAGTATTTGACTTAGCTGCTGTAGATATCCTCCGAGATCGGGAGCGAGGGGTTCCCCGTTACAACCAGTTCCGGGAACTAATTGGTCGCGATCGAGTTAAATCCTTCGAGGAAATCACTGAGAAACCAGAATGGGCGAAAGAATTGCGGGAAGTTTACAACAATGATATCGATAGTGTAGACCTAATGATAGGTATGTTTGCCGAAAATCCTCCCAAGGGATTTGGTTTCAGCGATACCGCCTTTCGGATATTCATCCTGATGGCATCCCGACGACTGAAAAGCGATCGCTTCTTTACCAAGGATTACACTGCCGAAATCTATACTCAATTCGGTCTGGACTGGATTGAAAAGAACACTTTCATAAGTGTTGTGCTCCGACATTACCCCAGCTTGGCTGCTAGTCTTAAAGGTGTTGAAAATGGCTTTGCTCCCTGGAAGCGCATAGTCAAGTGACGACCCAGTTGAACCTTTGGGTTAATGTTGACACTCCCCGCTCGCTCAGAGACGGGGATTCTTGCTTCAACAACGAACCTTGCTGTTTTTGGTTTGCACGGCTGACAGTAGAGATCAAATCTCCCCCCTGATGCTCACACTTGAAACCTGACTCACGCCAAGCCTCTATGTCTACATCCGTGAGTTGGATTAGATCAGAGCATCGGGGTTGAATGACTTGAGACAGTAGCGCCCAAACCAAGCTGCGAGCAATGTCTATCCCAGTTTTGAGAGGGGATTCTGAATTACCAGGAATACCTTTCTCTTGCACCAAATCTGTCTCTACCCAAATCCCATGAGCTCCCAGTAGAATTTGCGCCATCCACTGAGCCCGTGGTACATGGGTGCCAGAGGTAATTAACTTGACCTTACGAACACCCCACCGCTGGAAAATTGGGATACTAAAGAAAAAGTTACCAAAGGTAGAATTGGCACACTTTTCTAACCAAACCTGTTCCGAAGATGCCATCTCCCGCTTAAAAATTAGCCAAATGCAGGGGTCTGGGGATCCATGAGAAATCAGAATTCGCTTGTCTGGGTACTGTTTGGCTAATTCAGCAACATGGATTTCTCGACGAATACTCCCCCCTAGCACAAAGAACGTATCCACAGGTGCTGATGCTGCTGCCTGCAATCTCAGAGTATTAATTAGCAGCCAGCCACACAAGAACATTGCTATAGTTAATAACCCCCAAACTCGTAGGCGTCGTCGCCATTGTACTGCTCGTGACAAGTTGATCATCTTACAGTATTTTTGACATGCTTGACATTCTCTAGCATAGGGGTCATTAAATATTCTAATCCATCATTCATCTGCCTGAAATATTACCTTTGACTTGGGTTTGTAGCTTGACTGATCTCTAGAATTTTCTGAGCTACTGCCTGAGAAACTGGCATCACCGAGAGTCGATTTCCACGTCTAGTAACCCATAGCTCTTGGTCACTAAATTCCTGTTTAAGGGTTGAAAGCTCTAGGAAATGGGGAAAAACCTCGACAAATTGCACTAGCACAGTATGCCACCGAGGAGATTCAACACTTGATTTGGGGTCATAGTAACGGCTAGTTTGGTCAAACTGAGTTGGGTCAACGACTTCACTTTTAATAATTTCCATTAAGCCCACAATTCCAGGGGGTTTAGTGTTGGAATGGTAAAAAAAAGCTAAGTCTCCCTCTTTCATTTCACGCAGAAAGTTTCTAGCTTGGTAATTACGAACCCCATCCCAAATTGTTTTCCCTTCTTTTTCCAGATCAGTGATGCTATAGACTTGTGGTTCCGACTTCATCAACCAGTAATTCATTAGTTATAGCGTAAGCATTCAGCTATCAGCCATCAGCCATCAGCCATCAGGTTATGCGCTATGGGCACACTACTTAGGCGTTGCTTAATAATGGAATGATTTGAAGAGTTTTTAGGTGCGCTTTCCGCATCTAATTATTAAATTCGCCACGGGTCGCACCTGTGGAATGGGCATCTTGCCCGTTCCTGATATTTGGGGGCAGGCATGATGCGCACCCCACTCCTATTCATTCCCTATTCAGCAACGCCCACTACTTAAGGTGCTAACGAGCAGGGATTTTCAACCAGCCGTACTAGAACCGTAAGCTTGTTTGCTACCTCCCGTTGATTAGCTGACCGCTGACCGCACCTCAAGTAGCGTGCGCGTAGCGCATTAGCTGAATGCTTACATAAAAAAAGACCTCCTAAGTTTACATCTTAAATACAAACGCTATATGAAACTAATATTGATCGTAAGCATTCGTTACGTCACAGCGTCGAAGCCTGTGCCACAAAGCTGATACGCGACACGCTGATACGCGACACGCTGAATGCTTACCTTTCACTGTTAGTTAATTTTACTCCCTGATGAAGCTATCCAAATTTCTCTTGCCTGTAGGCTTACTGGCAATTGTCTTACTGGGATGGAGAGTGTTCAGTGCTGCCTCTGCTCCCTTACCAGAAGGGTTTCCACCTCCTACCCCAGCTGGCAAAATCGAAATCAAACACTACCCTGCCTATCGCGCTGCCACAGTACCCTACTCTGGGGAACTGTCTGAGGCAGCTAATCGTGCTTTTGGCACCCTGTACCGCCATATTAGCTCTAACGATATTTCCATGACTGCTCCGGTAGAGACTCGTTATCCGATCAGTACCCTGGAAACTAGCCAGGGAGGTTCCTTTGCTCAGGTTGGTGAGGCTTATGTATCATTTCTATATCACCGCCGTAATATCAATCCTGAGCAGATTGAAGAAAATATTAGCGTAGAAGACATACCACCAATGACCGTAGTCAGCCTTGGCATGAAAGGTACCTATAGTTATATCAGCTACCAACAGAGTATTGAGCAGTTGAAGGAATGGTTAGCCCAACACTCGGAGTATACAGTCGTTGGTACACCCCGTCGCTTTTTTTATGATTCTCCCTTTGTTCCGGAACCCCTAAAGCGCAGTGAAGTTCAAGTTCCTATTCGACCGGTAAATGAATAATCCCAATTTACTTTATTCCTGCTACCAATAATGATAGTTAGAGTGATCAGGATTTTTTGAAAATGGAAAGACAAGAATTCTTTGAATCCAAGGGTGCAAGGATTTATGGAACACTTACCCTACCAGAAGGTGTGGAAAACCCCTCCGCTTGCCTATTCATTGGAGGGTCTTTTCCTCAGACAAGAGACGGAAATCTAGATAATTCAAAAACCGATTGGTTCCCTACACCATTACCAGAGCGAAACCTGTTCCGGGATGAAGCTAGAATTCTTGAGGAAATCGGGATAGCGACATTTAGATACGATAAGCGAGGATGTGGTCAAAGCGAAGGAAATTTTAATACTACTGGACTATTTGACTTGGTAGATGATGCTCGGATAGCATTGCAATGGATGCGGAGTATTCCTGAGATTGACAGCAGTAGAATCGGAGTTCTTGGTCAAAGTGAAGGGGCTGTAATTGCTTTGATTTTAGCAGCTTCTGACCCAGACATTAAGTTTTTTGTTTGGCAAGGGGGCATTTATAACAACCTGGAATTGATACTCAAATGGCAAGCCGAAGCCTTTGAAAAGTTAGATAGTACAACTATCAAAAATTTTAAAGAAAATATGCCATTGATTTACTGGATATACAAACAGATTGATGAAATTGTTGCTAGCGCAAAAAGGGGTGAAGAGTTCTTTCGCATCGGAGATGAAGATTGGTCTTTTAATTATTACCTACCCCTGGGTCAAGAGCATTTTGAGAATCCTCCCTATTTATTTGTGGACAAGGTCAAATGCCCAGTACTGATTTTACATGGTGCCTTGGATCACAATACACCTCCAGAAGAAGCTCAACAAATGCAGCAAGCACTTATCGATGCTGGTAATAGGAATGTGACAACTCATATTTTTCCTGGATTGGATCACAGCTTCAGAAGATTAGGTGACCCAGATGAGGATTTTGTTACTGCTATGAAACGACCGCTAGATCCAGAAATGCCCCAAGCACTAACTAATTGGCTAAAAGTCTGGCAAGAAAAGTGATCCGGTGATCAGATCAGGTCATGGGGAGATAGGGAGATCAGCTACAGCAGAGGAAAGAATAACAGACTATGATATCCCTTAATCTAGGTAACAAACCCGGTTTCTTTTAGGGTAATTTTTGGTAATCGATATATAAACTATTCGTCAAGTCCGGAATCTAGGCTCTCAGGCTAAAGCCTTGGCCTAAACGAACCAAGTCCACCTAAGTGGACTCAAGTTTCTTTCTAGCCTACGGCTACTAACAATGGTGCAAGATATCAGTTAAACCGACTTCAGAAATTTTGGGAGTTTCCGGTTAGCACACCTCATTTGCTGGAATTTCATGGTTGATTTTATAAAAAGTACGAAATAGACCAAAAAAATTACAATTAGCAGGTTTTGTATAAAAATCACTCACTAGTTAAGTTTTACAAGCTCTAGCTATTTAATTAATCTAAGATTGTAGAATATAAGGAAAACGTACTATTTCAGATTCAGAGGTGAGGTAAAGTTATGCCCCGTGGTGGTTATCGAGAAAATAGTGGTCGCAAGCCGAAGTGGAATCTGGGTCAAACGAAAGCAGTAAGGATTCCGGTAGTGATCGCAGATATAATTCTGGAAGTGGCTAAACGACTGGATGACGGGGAGAGTAAAGAGTCGGTGATTATTCCTAAATCAGAAACGACTAAACTCTCTCAATTGACTGAAGAAATAGAGACATCAAAAGCAGACTCAAAAGACTAATTCATGGGGTCTTAATTCAGAACTGAAATACCTATAATTTCCCTCGACAGTAGCTGAGTTGGAAGGCACGCGATCGCTTACCCTACCGAAGCGCACCAATCCCTCAGTTTTTAGTCTGGCAACTTGTACTGTTCTACAATCCGCTTGGCATACTCTGGCACATGTGCCTCTAACTTTTGTGGATGATTGCGCTTTAAATATAAATAGTTGCGGGTGAAGTGGGAGTCAATGGAAAAACGAGCATACTCCAATCCTTTCGGACCAATTTTTTCTATCACCACTCCCATCATTTTTGCTGCCCACATCGGTAAGGTAACTCCCTTGTCATAGGCAGGAATACTCTGTTGCACTGCCTGTTTGCGATCGCCTTTTGACATGACTGGTTGAGTTTCCAACTGGTCTTGCACCAAATCCAACATTTCTTGCCCAATGTCATTACGAACCAGAATCCACTGCCAACCAAAGGGTGCTCCCATGTAACCTACCACTAAATCCGCTAGGGAGTTTACATAATCAAAGCAACTCATACAAGAGGAGGCAAACACATCTTTGAGTTGATTAGTCTTTAAGCCAAAGAAAGGTACTTTCTCAATCGAGCCATCCTCATGTTTAAAGTGAATCCGGAAATCCTGCATAAACTCGTAATGTACCACCGTTTCTG
>NZ_JAAHGN010000342.1:0-6942 GCF_010672485.1 Moorena sp. SIO2C4
TCATCACTCAGTACAGAAGACGAACCTAGAGCCCTAGCCCTGACCGAAGTCAAGGGAATTGAATTACCCACCCCTACCACTCCCTATCGTTTAGCCCTGGTGGTCAGAGTAAAAGACCTGACCCTAACCATTGAGAAAATCCGTGAACTCGGCCTTGAAACCATTGAGCCCAATTACTTTACTAGACCACCAAACCTCAATTTCACTGAGCAAGCATTCTGCGATTACGACGGTCATCGGATTATGCTTTATGATGTGACATCTGGTTGAGTAATTTAGCGAAGGGAATAGGGAGTCGCACCTCTGCATCGCTATTCCCGACTCCCAGATCCGCTGTTCCCTTTGCTATAGTTATTGCTTCTAAAAGAACGTGAGAAAAATCCTTGGGCTGAGCTTGATTGCCATTGGTTTAGCCATTGGGTGGTTATCTATCCGGAATCACCAGCCACCCGATGCCCTCTCTTCAGATGTTTCGCCACCCCAGAAACAGATCAAATACCAATCCCATCCTCTAGACTTTAGTGTGGTTCATACCTTATTAATTCCAGCTGAAAGTGGATTTTCCGTTACTCCAGCCATATCGGAACAGTTAATCACCTTAGAAGATTTAGCCCAAAAGCACCAAGCTGTAGCTGCCATCAACGGCGGTTTTTTTGACCCAAAAAATCAGAAGACCACCTCAATCGTAATCAAGCAAGGGCAACTAGTAGCAGATCCCCGTGACAACCAGGGGCTAATCCAAAATCCCAACTTACAGCCCTACATGGATAAAATTCTCAATCGATCAGAATTTCGGCGATACCGTTGTGGGTCAACAGTCCGCTATGATATTACCCTACACAGTGAACCGACCCCCCCCGGTTGTCAATTATTAGATGCCCTAGGCAGTGGTCCGTTGCTGGTTCCACAAATTACATCAGTCACCGAAGGTTTTGTAGCTGTAGAAAATGGCAAAGTCATACGAGATGCCCTAGGGAGCAGCCGACTCAATGCTAGAAGTGCAGTCGGTATTACTCCTGATGGCAGCATTTTGTTAGTCATGGTCGCTCAAAAACCAGAAGCTCCCAGAAATTCCGGTATGTCGTTCAGGGCCCTAGCTACCTTCCTGAAAACTGCTGGGGTGGAAAAAGCCATGAATCTAGATGGAGGAAGCTCCTCCGCTCTTTATTATAACGGCAAAACCATTTATGGGAGAGTGGACAAAAACGGAAATCGAATCAAACGAAAAATTAAATCGATTCTAATGGTTAACCAAGACCCGTGACTAGTAGGGAGTCGGGAGCGGTGCGACCCGTGGCGAATTTAATTCGACGACTGTAAGCGCACCGAGGGAGTCGGAACGATCTGAAAATCTAATCAGTCCTTAATTATTATATAGCAGTTCTCCTCTTTATGAGGTACACAGGATTTTTGACCTATTCCCGTTTTCCTATTCCCGATTCCCGATTCCCTATTCCCTATTCCCTAAAATCCAAAACTTGTGTACCTCACCTATTTTAGAAATGCTATAAGAAGATAATAGATGGCATTAGTGAAAAAGTAAATGGCTAAGAAAGTAGCACTGCTGATCGCGGTTGATCAGTATGCAGAAGGTTTAACTACCCATCAAGCTGCCTCCCATGATGTGCAAGCAATGCAGCGAGTTTTACAAGAGAAAACCCTAGGGGATTTTAATCGGGTAGACTTGCTGCTCAATCCCAATATGGTCAACCTAAAAGAGGCAATTCAGAACCTAGTTGACCAATGTGGTGTCAATGACTTAGCCCTAGTTTTTTTCTCTGGCCAAGGAATTATTAATCAGGATGGTAAACTGTATTTAACAACTAGCATCACGACTAAAGATAACCTTGAAGGTACTGCATTACCCGCTTCTTTTTTACACCAGCAATTTAGTCGTAGTGATGCTCAGCAACAAATAGTAATTCTTGAGTGTGATTACTATAGTGCTTCCGCTGATGGTTCGCTGACAGAACCTGTGAGTGTCAATCTCAAGGAAGAACTCAGTGCTCCAGGGCGAGCAGTTCTCACCTCCTCCACAACTACACAAACCTCTTTTGAACAGGAAGCACCTCATTGTTCCCTTTACACCCAGTACTTAGTCGAAGGCATTGAAACTGGTGCAGCAGACCGAGATGGGGCTGGCTTAATCTATGTTCGTGAATTACATAACTATGCCACCGAAAAAGTCCAGACTATTAAGCCCCAGATCGAGCCAGCTCTGTTTCTCGATAATAAAGGGTTGGATATTTTACTGACTATTTTAATGAATAAAGACCCCAAGGATGATCCCGATAGTGAGTATCGCAAAATCGAAGCCAAGTATCGCAAAATTGTGGAAAACTATGAACGGTATGGTAAGATTCCTGAAATTGTTCAATATACATTAAATAAAAAACACAAAGAGTTGGGGATAACTGTTGACCTACACCAACCTGACCAACTCATTTCTGATCAAGGCATAGACTACTCTAACTTGCGAGATTTACTCAAAGCCGGTAAATGGAAAGAAGCCGATCAGGAAACCTTTGCTCTAATGGTTAAAGCAGTTGATCGAGAAGAAGACAACAATCTCGATCCTGAGTCAATCAAGAATTTTCCCTGCACCGATCTACACACCATTGAGCAGCTTTGGCTAAAGTATAGCAGTGGGCAATTCGGCTTCAGTTTGCAAAAAGAAATTTGGCAGAAGCTTGGGGGAAAACTTGATAGTGACGAGAATAACGTTGATAAACTAGAATTCAACCGAAGCGTGTATGTTTTGAGTTCCTATTACAACCCAAACAGTATTTCCCGCAGTAATTATTTCCCTAACATATTAGCGTATCAAACTCAGCTTTATCAACAATTTGGTCATAGTGTGGGATGGCGACAGCGCAAAGGATTGCACCTCAGAAGACGATGGAAAAATTATGAAGACCTTACATTTTCCGTAATCTGGGCTCCAGTGGGTCACCTGCCAACTCTGGTTGGTCGTGATGGCATGAATTTGGGAGTATTATCGATTTGGAGGATGAGGGTTAATTTATTCTCTCACCTTGAGGAGTGTTGGTTATAGCGTTTGTAAGTATTCAGCTATCAGCCGTCAGCGTGTCGCGTATCAGCTTATGGGCACGCTACTTGAGGTGCAGCCTGGTCTTGGGGGTTTCCCCCACTCGCGCTTTGCATCAAGACAGTGTGGCACAGGCTTCGACGCATCGGACCTATTAGCTGATAGCTGACAGCTGAACGCGCACGCGTGCGCGTAGCGCATATGCTTAGGTTGAGGAAATGCCAAGCTGGAGAAATAATTCTCAGCACAAATAAGAATCATGAATCGAAACCGTTTCAAAGTTGGAACCTTTAACCTATGCAACTTAGTGCTACCAGATGTCCTATACTATAGAAAAAAGATATATACCCAAACAGAGTACGCTCTTAAGACCAGCTGGATCGCTGAACAACTGAAGAAGATGAAAGCTGACATTGTTGGCTTTCAAGAGGTATTTCATAAAGAAGCTCTCCAACAAGCACTGGCTCAGAGCCAAGTTTATGACAATGCCACCACTGTGTTCGCAAACCCTACGGGTAAAAGTCCAGTTGTTGCCCTGACCTCCAGGTTTCCAGTGCTTGAATACAACGTCATCAAAGATTTTCCCACTACGGCATGCCTGGATATCCAAGGAACAGACATCCCACTCAAGCGTTTTTCTCGACCAGTGTTGGAAGCACATCTCAAGCTGAGTGACACGATTGATTGTACAGTTTTTGTAATTCACCTCAAGTCCAAGCGTCCGATCATCCCAGATGGAGTAGACCGCAACGACCCAATTGAACAAGCCAAAGGACAAGCGAGATCTCTAATCCTCCGAGCAGCTGAAGCAACAGCTTTGCGGGTAATTTTGATGGATAAGCTTCAGCACAGGGATCATCCGGTAATAGTTATGGGTGATGTCAATGATAGTGGTCTGGCTATAACCTCTCAAATCGTTTCTGGAGAGCCTCCTTTGAGAAAACTCTGGTTTCAGCAAAAGCAGATCATCTGGGATGTGTTGTTGTATTACGTCAAAGACATTCAAGCTCGACAAAACTATGGTGACTTCTACTACACCCACATCCATAATGGCCACCACGAGAGCCTAGATCACATCCTGGTTAGTCAGGAATTCGTGGTTCAAAATCCCAAACGCATTGGCAGAGTTGGGTATGTCTCCCTTTTCAATGATCATCTGATCGACGAAACTTTGAGTGAAGAGAAAATTGAGACTTGGCAATCTGATCACGGACAGGTCGTTGTCTCCATCGAACTTGATTCATAAGGTGATGTATGAACACTGAAGAGATAGCTAACATTTTCAACTTACCTCCTGAACTTCCTACCGAAGAACTGTTTGAACCGTTGATATCTAGCCAGAGCGTATTAATCGAGCGCATCATCTCCACTGGACAAACTACACCAACCGGAGAGTGGTATGACCAAGACCAAGACGAATGGGTAATCCTCTTACAAGGGCAAGCAACCCTTGCCTACCTTGACGGTTCCAGTGTCAAGCTCAAAGCAGGGGATTATCTATTTATTAAAGCTCATCAAAAGCATCGAGTTGAATATACCAGTGCTGAGCCACCCTGCATTTGGCTAGCCGTTCATGGCAATTTGCAACAGCAGCAGACGTAGGCAAAATTTTCAGGACTTACGCAAAACTGGGCGTTGCTTAATAATGGAATGATTTCAAGACTTTTGTGGAATGGGCATCAGGCGTGGAACGGGCATCTTGCCCGTTACAATCTTCGGGCGGGCAGGATGCCCACTCTACTCCTATTCATTCGAAGATTCAGCAACGCCCAAAACTGGACTCTAAACCCGCTTATAGCATTTCTCAAATAGATCAGGTATCAGAAACGCTATAGAGTAATCGCCCTTCAAGTATGATCCTAAAGTATTAAGTTTTGTAAAACGTTTCATAACTTGATTAGCTAGCCCTGATTACTTACTAGAGGTTACTGTTGTGATGGGGAAATGCGATCGCTATTTATTGTCGTCTCATTTTCCCTTAACTCTAGTAAATTTATATTTCCGAAATCACTCTAAATCAGGAAACTCTCTCCCTAGATGGGAATAGTTTATATAAGCCCAACCAAGACCAGACTACCTTCAATGACAGTTCATAGACAGTTCATAGAAGTGTAGGACCCGAGTGAACTAGGAGATGATCATAAGACGCCGATGTCACTAGAAAATGGATTAAATGCTCTCCAACAAAAACGTTATGCAGAGGCGGTGCAATGGCTAGAAGACTATTGCCACTATTGCCAACATTCTCGCGATCACCATTCTCAAGAGTATAGTCAAGCCCAAGCAGCTCTGGTGAAAGCCTATAGCGGCAATGGTGAGAACAAAAAAGCGATCGCCCTCTGTCGGAAGTTAGAAAATCACCCAAATTCCCAGGTCAGCAATTGGGCAAAAAAATGTCTGGCCACCCTCACTTCAAAGTCAACAAAAACAACCCTAACAAAAACAACAGCGAAAGCCATGTCAAAATCCCGTCACAAAGCCGGAAGAGTGGCGCAAACTGGAATCAGGTTAGCCATGAAAGGCATTGCCAGTAATCTTGCCCTTGCCTCTGGTGTTACCATCTCTTTACTATTTGGGATGGTATTAGTCTTATCTCTGAGTTTGCTGCTAATCCTGAATAGTAACAATCCTGTTACTGGATTAATCATCTCAGTTGCCATCACCCTAATTTTTAACAAATCTGGGAGGCAAGAGGGGTCTATCCATCCCCATCCGTGCATAGGGATGGGGATGGATAGACCCCTTGCCGTAGGCCACGCTATGGGAACAAGAGTATTTAGCAATGGGTTGACAATGTAACACAAAATATATATAATGGTACATAAGGTCGATAAACAAGGTAAAAGCAGTGAGACATCAGGCAGTCAAGGTCAGAATTTACCCCACACAGGAGCAAATTCATATACTTGCTCAGCACTTTGGTTGTGCTCGCTGGTGGTGGAATTATGCACTGAATCAGTGTATAGAAACCTACAAAGAAACAGGCTTTGGATTGTCTCGCGCTGCCCTCAATTCTATACTACCAAAACTCAAAAAAGATAAAGAAACTGAATGGCTAAAAGATTGCTACTCTCAAGTATTGCAATCTGTGAGTCTAAATCTTAGCCGTGCATATCACTTTTTTGAGGGGAGAGCCAAATATCCTAGATTTAAATCATATCATCATCGCCAATCAATTCAATACCCACAGCGTGTATGCCGCGTAGGTGACTGTCTTAAATTTCCTGGAAAACTAGGAATTGTCAAGGCAATAATCCACCGACCACTAGACGGAGAAATCAAGACTGTTACAGTTAGCAAAACTCCATCTGGGAAATACTACGCTTCTGTGCTGATGGAGTACGACTCAGACAATGTAAAACCTTCCACAGACGGAAAGGTTATTGGGATTGATTTAGGTATCAAGGATTTTGCTATTACCTATGATGGCGAAAAGACCTCTAAATTTGCCAATCCAAGACACTTAGCCAAATACGAACGAAAATTAGCCAAAAAGCAGCGTATTGCTGCCCGAAAGAAGAAGGGTAGTAATGGACGTAGGAAGGCTAGAAAGATTGTAGCTAAGGTATACGAACAGATTGGAAATGTCCGCCAAGACTACCTGCACAAGTTGTCTAGAAAAATAGTTGACAACAACCAAGTGGTGGTAGTCGAAAACCTGAATGTCAAGGGCATGGTTCGTAACCACAAATTAGCTAAAGCAATATCTGATCTGGGTTGGGGAACTTTTGTAAACTTCTTGTCTTATAAGTGTGAAAAAGAAGGAAAGGTATTGGTTGAGATAAACCGGTGGTTCCCCAGCTCTAAAACCTGCTCTAATTGTCATTACCAAATCAAGGAGTTGCTGCTTGATGTAAGAGCTTGGACTTGTCCAAGTTGCGGAACTCACCACA
>NZ_JAAHGN010000343.1:0-6939 GCF_010672485.1 Moorena sp. SIO2C4
CCAGCATAGTTGCCATAATAAGTAGCCCCATGTGCTTGTGCGCAATCTTTAATAATTTTTAGATTGTACTTTTTAGCTATATCCATTAATCTGTCCATATCATCCATTTGCCCATATATATGTACTGGGATAATCGCTACTGTTTTGCTAGTAATAGAATCCAAGACTGCATCTGGATTAATGGTTAGTGTTTTGGGGTCTATATCTACAAATACTGGAATACCTCCGACTGCATTTACAGCATAAGCTGTTGAAATAAATGTTAATGAAGGCACTATTACTTCATCACCTGGATTGATTCCAGCGCACATGAGTGCTATTTGCAAAGAGATAGTTCCAGATGATGTGGCAATTCCGGTTGTTCCCCATAAATCTTTTATCGATTTTTCAAGAGCAATAACACGATTTCCGCGTCCTGTATATTTTCCAGATAAAATTACTTCGTCAAATAACTCAAGAATCTGTTTTTTGAGAAACTCAAAGCGAAAACTATAGCCTTCAAAGGGAATTTTGGATCTACCGAACCTAGTGTCTATAAAACCGTGCTTATTCCCGACTAGGTCTGATTGGATGGGGTTTTTAGAAAAAATCATTCTATCTCTTGATGCAGTCGCTCATGGGGGAAACCCCCAAGACCGCGCTGCATCGCTTAAAAACTCAAATTACCGTCCAATCAGGATTATACTACAGCAATCCTAAATCATTTATTTGTAAAATCAGCATCTGTAATCGTTGCTGTGCAAGGGTTATAGCGATAGCTTTGGCCAATAGATTTAACGAATCATTTAGGACTGCTATAATTATTTTATAACATTTTTACACAGCCAGTTCGGTATAGCCAATTTAATTAGTTAAATTTTACTTAAATTCCAATTCTTTTGCGTCCTGTGCTGCAAGCCTACGCCAGACCTTAAGATTTACAGAAGGTAACTACGATATCCGATAAATTCATCAGTGACGAGTCTAATCACATTGGCTATTATGCTTACTGTATTGAAGAGTATATTAAGCGAGGCAATCGTGATTGGGTAAGGGAGATGATGATTCGTCGTCAAGCATCTGTGAATGAATTTTGCCTCGAAAAGATCGACCTAGAGCAGGTGAAAGGTTGAACGCGATCGCGTGGCCTAAAGGCCAAGATTCTTCACAGTTGAATCTTGACAGGTTGAAGGTTAAAGGTGATCAAACCAACCTTCAACCTTCTAACCTGCAACTTTTAACCCAAGCCAACCTAGAACCTTGGCCAATAGGCCACGCGATCGCGTTCAAGGTTTTTAGCCTACTGTCGAAGAAACTAACTCCCGTTCCTCTACCACATCAGGATTGGCTTGAGGAGTATCCGCCTCAGAAGGCGGTACCACTTGCCAGAATTTGGGCAGATATTCAGACCAGTTATCCAGAATCATCTGGGCTTTCGGGCTACCAGTCCGAGTGGCATGGTCTTGAATTAAGCCTTTCAACTGCTGCTCTCCAGCCGCTGAAATCAGCCGTTGAATCTTGACATCCTGGTTCACTTTGGCGGGAAAACTCTCCTCTTCATCTAGGAAGTAGGCTAAACCACCAGTCATACCAGCACCTACATTGCGTCCCACTTTCCCTAAGACTACAATTACACCACCGGTCATGTATTCACAGCAGTGATCACCAGCTGCCTCAATCACAGCACAGCCTTTAGAGTTGCGCACACCAAACCGCTCACCAGCACCGCCATGGGCAAATAAGGTTCCGCCAGTGGCACCGTAGAGGCAGGTGTTACCTACAATCACATTGTTAGCTGGGTCGTAGGTGGCATCAGCGGGTGGTTTGATAATAATTTCACCACCATGCATCCCTTTACCTACATAGTCATTGGCTTCACCAGTTAAAATCAGGGTCATACTAGGCAGGTTAAAGGCACCAAAGCTTTGACCCGCAGCCCCCTTGAAGTTGAGAGTAATGTTTCCATCGAAACCACTGTTACCATACTGCTTGGCAATTACTCCAGCAATTCGAGCCCCTACAGTACGGTCAGTGTTCACGATGTCCACATCTTTAGTCACAGACCCATGGTTTTGAATAGCATTCGTCAGGTCAGCGTCACCCAGCAGTTGATCATCTAGCACTGGGCCGTTGCTGTGGACATCCTTATGGTTGAGCCAACTGCGGTCTGTGCGAGTATCAGGCAGCTGAGTCAGACAATCTAGATTCAGCATAGATGTCTTAGTCAACTCAAGGTCCTCCCGGACTTTGAGTAGATCAGCCCGACCAATGATATCCTTTAAGGAACGGTAACCTAGTTTGGCAAGAAGCGATCGCACTTCCTGAGCCACAAAGTAGAAGAAGTTGACAACATGGCCTGGAATCCCGCTAAAGCGCTGGCGCAGCCGTTCTTGCTGAGTAGCAACTCCTACAGGACATTGATTGGTATGGCAAATCCGTGCCATAATGCAGCCTTCAGCAATCATCGATACCGAACCGAAACCGAACTCTTGTCCTCCCATCAAGGCCGCCATCAGTACGTCCCAACCAGTTTTTAAGCCACCATCTACCCGCAGCAAAACGCGATCGCGTAGTTGGTTTTCCATCAAGATCCGATGTACTTCAGTTACTCCCAGTTCCCAAGGCACTCCAGCGTGCTTAATCGAACTCAGGGGAGATGCTCCAGTCCCGCCATCATGACCAGAAATTTGGATTACATCCGCATTCGCTTTAGCTACCCCAGCCGCAACAGTTCCAATCCCAATTTCTGCCACCAACTTCACAGATACCTTAGCTTGAGGGTTAATCTGATGCAAATCAAAAATCAGCTGCGCTAGGTCTTCAATCGAATAGATATCATGATGGGGTGGTGGGGAAATTAGGGTTACCCCTGGCTTAGAACGCCGCAGCTTAGCAATGTAGGGACTGACCTTCTTACCCGGTAACTGACCCCCTTCCCCTGGCTTAGCACCTTGAGCAATCTTAATTTCTAACTGCTTCCCACTCATCAGGTACTCTGGTGTTACTCCAAAACGACCAGATGCTACTTGCTTAACCGCAGAGGAAGCAACATCCCCATTACGTAATCCCTTTAAGTGAGGTAGAGTCTGAGAATGACCAGTCTGATCCACATCATTCAGAATGGTGAAGCGCACTGGGTCTTCACCCCCTTCACCACTGTTGGATTTACCGCCAATCCGGTTCATCGCAATAGCTAGAGTTTCATGAGCTTCTCGGGATAGAGAGCCTAGGGACATTGCGCCGGTACAGAAGCGCTTGACAATTTCCTCAACAGGTTCTACTTCCTCGATCTCAATAGTAGGTTGGTCGCTGTTGAAGTCCAACAAATCTCGTAGTGCAGTTGCTGGACGCTCTTCCAACAGTTTGCGATACACATCGTAGTGGTCGTAGGCTTCTTTGTTAGCTTCAAGGTTTGAAGGTTTAACCTGCAACTTGCTAACTTCCAACTCTTTGTGATGTTTCCCGTTGCCATTGTTAGAGGATTGGTCACGGACGAAAGCAGAAACCGCCTTGTGTAGGGCTTTAGCCATTTGAGGGCTGTTCATGTGATACTCGCCCCGAGGACGGTAATTGATAAAGCCAAAGTTTTCCAGTTTCTTAGCCGTCAGGGGGAAAGCCCGCTTGTGAAACTCCATCACTTCCTGAGCTAAATCAGCAATACTCAAACCTCCCAGCCGGGATGTAGTTCCCTTAAAGGCTAGTGCCAATAAATCCCCACCAATGCCAATAGCTTCAAAAATCTGAGCGCCATGGTAAGACGATAATAGGGAAATTCCCATCTTAGATAGGATTTTCAATAAACCTGCTTCTACCGCCTTGCGATAATTTTTCTGAGCTTGGTCTATGGTTAGGCTTTCCAGTTTCCCCTGGGCCATCAATTTTTGAGTTTTAGGATTAGCCCACCAATTCCGCACCGATTCCCAAGTCAAATACGGACAAACTGCTGATGCACCATAACCGATTAAGCAAGCATAGTGATGAGTACTCCAGCATTGAGCCGTTTCCACAATAATGGATGCCTTCATCCTTAATCCTTGAGAGATCAGGTGGTGGTGAACCGCACCTACAGCCAACATCGGTGGAATATAGGTGTAGTTTTCAGAAAGCCCTCCAGCAGTTTTATCACTCAAAATCAGAATCTTTTTGCCAGCCCTTACCGACTCAGCCGCTTGGTCACACAGACGACTCACAGCTACTTCTAGCCCCCCCGGACCAGTAGCAATTTCAAATAAAGTAGACAGTTCAGCCGTCTCAAACCCTGAGGCTTTCACCGCTGCCAACTCGGCCTCATTGAGTACTGGGGTTTCCAGCTTTAACAACTGGGCATACTCGGGCTTAGCTTCTAATATATTCCCTCGCTCACCCAGCTCTATACTCAACGACATCACCAAACTTTCCCGCAGAGGGTCAATAGGTGGGTTAGTGACCTGGGCAAAGCGTTGTTTGAAATAGTCATAGAGTAGTCGAGACTTATTGGAGAGTACCGCCAAGGGAATATCATCTCCCATACAGAAAGTAGGTTCTTTCCCCTGGGTGCTCATCGGCTGGATGATCATCTCCACATCCTCAGCAGTGTAGCCAAAAGCGGTCTGCTGACGCAGTAACTCAGCCGCATCTTGTTCAGGAGCCTCAGTAAAGGGTTGGGGTTCCAATTTTACACGATACTGCTTCAGCCATTGACCATAGGGTTGCTGAGCTGCCACCCGTTGCTTGATGTCCCAGTTTTTTAGAATTTCGTTGCTTTCCAGGTCAACAGCAATCATTTGCCCTGGTCCGAGTCTGCCCTTTTCCACAATCTCGGATTCTGGCAAGTCCACTACCCCCACTTCTGATGCCACCACCACATAGCCATCCCGGGTAATGCTATAACGAGCCGGTCGTAATCCATTTCGGTCTAGGCTGGCTCCCACTGTTTTCCCATCACTGAATACTAATAGCGCTGGACCATCCCAAGCTTCCTGAATTCCACTGTAGTATTCATAAAAATCAACAATTTCCGGATAGTTATCCAAATCCGGCTGATTTTGGTAAGCCTCCGGCACCATGATCATTAATCCTGCCAGAGGACTGCGTCCAGATTGCACCAGTAATTCAAATACATTATCTAAGATGGCTGAGTCACTGTTTTCTGGATTGATAATAGGCTTGATCTCATCTAAGGAGTTATTTGGTTTCAGGTTAGTTTCGGTTGCAGATTCAAGGTTATTTGCCTTCAACCCTTTTTCCCAAACCGGATGAGCCAAGTCAGCCTCTCGGGCGATCATCCAGTTGACATTGCCCAACAGAGTATTAATCTCACCATTATGTCCCAACAAGCGCATCGGTTGAGCGAGGGGCCACTTGGGCATAGTATTGGTGCTAAAGCGTCGATGATAGACAGCAAAACCACTCTGGTAATCAGGATTTTTTAAATCTAAATAAAACTCTCCAAGTACCGCTGAGCGCACCATGCCTTTGTAGACAATCGTGCGACTAGAAAAAGAGCAAAAATACCAATCCTCAGGCACTCGGATGGTACTCTGAGATTTTAGGGCCTTAGCAATGCGACAGCGAGTTTTGAACAGCAAACGCTCCAGTTCATCTCCTATCTCCCCTTCAGAGGCTACGATCAACTGTTCGATATGGGGTTGATTGGCTTTCGCTTGGATACCCAGGATCTCTGAACGTACTGGTACCACACGCCAGCCTAAAACCTTTAAGCCTTCTTGAGCGAGGACTTCCTCAACAATTGACTTACCTTGGCTAACCAACGTCTCATCCTGAGGCAAGAATACCATCCCAACTCCCAACTGCTCCGTAGGAGGCTGGTCAATTCCTTGTTCGGTCAACCATTTTTGCAACAGTTTCCAGGGAATAGCGGTCAATAAGCCTGCACCATCCCCTGAATCTTGGTCAGCACTACACCCCCCCCGGTGTTCTAAACAACCCAGTGCCACTAGAGCTTGTTCAATCAATTTATGGCTAGCTATACCCTGCCCAGAAGCAATAAAGCCAACCCCACAGGCATCTCGTTCCTCCACCAACCAACGTTGACCTGGATACGGTATCCTTTTGTGATAGTGTTGTAGATCTTCCTGGTTTTTCTGGTTATCGATATTATTCATCCAATTATTCACGGTGTTTAGTGATGCTTTCATTACAGACTGAGGACTATTAACCTAGTAGCAGTGACCTATAGACTGCTACTAGGCTGGAAAAATCAACAATGATTTACCATCAATGGTGAGCCAGAATTTGGTTGGGTCTAATCCCGAGTCCCTGGGTGGAAAAATCTATCAAGCTTTTTTTCCCTTAGAAACTCCTATCCTGAGTATCCAATGAAATCTGGTCAGCTGCTGACACAAAAGCTACATCCTCCGACACAGAGCAAGGGATGTAGTTAACCTGATCAGGTTTTACCAGTAGCAACACGCTTAGTGCTTCAACAAGGGCATGCAACTAACCACCTAGCTGATGACCAAAGTGACCAGGGTTCCCTGACGCTGGCATAAATCCTAGAAACTTACCTATATAGGTGGATAGTCATGATATAAGAAATAGGTTAGCGATAGCAATACCTAATTTCTCCATAAACCTACTGAAAATTTTACTCGGGAAGAAATTGGTGGATTTACCGTAGCAGTGATCAAGACCATTGAGCGAAACTCAAAATAGCTTTCTTAACGACTCTTTTGCACTGACAGGACTTGATGTTGTCACAGTAGCCTTCATCACAGTCTTAGTTTAGACCAGGTGGCATCTCCTCTCTAAATGCCTAGGTATTAGGCTCATGGTCTTAGGTCTTACAAAAGGCGGAGTTGAGGGCCTCCGTGCTTGACCCGGAGTGCTTCATAACTTTTTTAGAACCCACTTAGCCTAAATGCCTAGAGCGTTGCTCAATCTTTGAATGAATATAAGTAGAGTGGGCATCCTGCCCGCGCGAAAAGATATTGGAACTGGCATCTTGCCAGTTTCAATATA
>NZ_JAAHGN010000344.1:0-6938 GCF_010672485.1 Moorena sp. SIO2C4
ACCACTCCCTGCCGAGGTACCATCATTAGGCTTAGGAGACCGATTAGCGGCAGTGGTTGCAAGGTTTAGTGTAGAACATCGCCAAAGTCACCGGATGGTGAAGTCCTTACTTGCTACAAAGTTTAGTGTTCAGCTTTCCCGTGGGAGCATCAATCGTCTTCGTCACCAGGTGAGTGAGGCGGTCGCAGCTCCAGTGGAACAAGCTCAGCAGTATGTTCAAGGCCAGGGGTTTGTTCATAGTGATGAAACCAGCTTTAGCCAAGGCAATGGTGATGGACTTTTGTATATGTTCCAGGGGTAGAGCCCACGAATAATGCCGCAGAACGTGCCCTACGCACTGCCGTGATTTGGCGGCGAACCAGCTTTGGTTCCCAATCTCAAGCCGGCAGTGAATTCGCGCACGAGAATTCTGACTGTGGTGACATCCCTCAAAGCACAGCACCAAAAAGGGATTAGGGTTATCGGCTCCATCCCTATTACCACAAACTCTGATCAACACTCAAATACCTATGGTGGCGTAAGGCCATGGGACGGTTACCTTCAGTCATAAGTATGAGTAAGGCTATATAGCGTTGATCGCAGTTATGAGGTACAGTCTTTTTTGACGTTGATTCCCTGTTTTGATGCAGCGCATTCCTCTTCCCTCTTCTGATTTCCCAGATCCGCTGTTCCCTAAAATCCCGAAATTTTGTACCTCATAGCTATGATAATTGCTATATACCGCAATTATACGTAATTTTTACGGGTTTTTACCTAATGAAAAAATGTAGAAAAATAGTAAATATATCGAAAAATAATCTAAAGTATTCACACTATAATTAAATCAGACAAATTGATGAATATAAGTAGGTTTCAAAAAAATAGCTATTTTTGAATTAAAGCTAATTAAAGTCAGCAAATTATTTTTGCATAAAGTAAGATCTACTTAGATTTAGCACATGTTTATAGATGAATGAATGAGCAGATATAGATCAGACCTCGCAGCATTAGTATTGTCTTGATGCAAAGCAGGGTAAAGGCATCTTGTCAATACACTGGGGATAGTTCTCAATAAACCCAGCCTTATTGTGCTTGTTGACAAGGTATTTTCCACATATAGTGTTTATTTAATTACAAAAACATTATATATAGGAATCAGCAAATTAGATACGTTTACCCTGTGATGCAAAGCACGAGTGGGGAGGGGCTGCGTGGCTCGATAGTGGTACACAAGTAGTGATTTTAGCACCGGAAATCATGACCAGACCTTAGCCAAATCACTACATCTTTTGAACTTCAATAATATTCTTCACCCGATGACCCCATCATTTCATCATCATCTGTATTATCTGTAGTCTGAATAAGTGAAATAGATATTAGAGATAGGAGTTTTGAATGATTACTTCACCAAAAGTCAGTGTTGTCGTTCCTGCTTATAACGTTCGCTCCTACATTTGGGAAGCGCTAGTCTCTCTTGAGGGTCAGTCTTGTCGAGAATTTGAAGTCCTCATTGTTGACGACGGCTCTACTGATGATACCGCTGAACTGGTTAAACCGTTTTGTCGGCGGGATTCACGCTTTCAGTTATTGCAGAAGTCCAATGGAGGACTCTCATCGGCTCGTAACTATGGCATCCGTCATGCTCGTGCTAGCTACATCGCTCTACTTGATGCAGATGATGTCTACAAGCCGGAGAAACTAGCTAACCATGTGGCTGTACTGGATCGGGAACCAGAGGTAGGGGTTGTCTACAGTGCCTCACAAGCAATCCGTGATGATGGAAGTCCCACGATAATGCGTCTGAGTGGTAAGCCAGTTATGTCTGACCCACTCCTAGCCCTACTGTGCAAGAATTTCATTGGTCATGGTTCTAATGGTGTATTCCGAAGCTGTCTAGTGGATGAAGTCGGGGAATTTGACGAAGGGTTACGCAGTTCAGAAGATATAGATTTCTGGTTAAGAATTGCCGCTACGGGACGCTGGCGTTTTCATCGGGAGCCACAAGTCTTGTGTTGCTACCGAGTTCGTCCTTCTGGACTTTCTTTTAACATAACACAAATGCAGCATTCTCATGAACAGGTACTTAAATCAGCTTATCAACGCTCTCCAGAATTGGTAGAGACAGTATTGCCGACGGCTTACGCCTATATGTATCGCTACCTAGCTCGATTATCCCTAACTGCTGGTGATGCAGCTAAAGCTGTTCACTTTATCAACCAAGCGTTAGCTGCCAATAGCTCAATCTTCTATCGGGATCCGCGATCGCTTCTGACGCTCGTAGCTGTACGTCTGGCACCACTAGCCAAGCTGGTGATTAAGCGATCGCTTGGCTCCGTAGAATACAGAGCAAACAACTAAAAATTTTGTATTAGTCATCAGTCATTGGTCATTGGCCTTTGACGTGCAAGCCTTTTACATGCAAGCCTTTTGTCCCTTCCAAACCTTGCTAACCTAATGAAACTCAGCTCGTTACTCACAAGTGGGTTCTGGACAACATACGGAGCCCTCGGGACACGTCTGCTGGTATTGCTAAGTAACCTGATACTAGCAAGGTTGCTGTTGCCATCTGAATTTGGGGTGATTAGCGTTGCCTATATTTTTTGGTCTTTCCTGAATTTGTTCACCCAAGGCATCATCAACTCTTTTATTGTCTACAAGGGCATTGAAGACCAGCGTTATTTAAATACAACATACACAATTGCTATTGCCAGGGGATTGATGTTGGCAGTGGCAATGGTGGCGATATCTCCCCTAGCGGCTAACTTTTTCGGTGTACCAGACCTGGTATGGATTCTGATCGTGTTCGCCTTTAATCTGGTGGTGGCTTCTATCCAGTCTGTTTATCAGGGAGTACTCACTAGACAGATGAGGTATCGGGAAATAGCCCATGCGACCATAATCGCCTCGTTAGTGCGAGTAGTCTCTACCACTGGTTGCGCCTTTATCGGTTTGAGCTACTGGTCATTTGTAGTGGGAGATGCGGCTTTTTGGTTTATAGAGTATTGGATTAGTCGTGGTCATGTAGAACACAAATTCCGCTTACAGATTGATCCACAGGCTAGCTCAGAAGTTTTGTCGTTCTGTTTTGGTGCCACTGGCTCCAGTTTGGGATTTTATGTAAATGCCAATGGTGACAACTTTGTCATTGGTAAACTGCTGGGTAATACGAATTTGGGATACTACAACTTTGCTTACCAATTGACCCAGACAATTAACACTGTAATGGGTGAGGTGATTAATCAGGTAGGAATGTCCTCCTTCGCCCAGTTAGAGAATGACGAACAGCAGCAAAGTGTTCTAGTCACAATGGTTGAACAAATGGCTTTCCTGGGGGCTCCTCTATACGCCTTATTTTTTTTAGTGGTAGACGATCAGCTCATCTCTATGATATTTGGCCAGAAGTGGGTGCCAGCCTGCCAGGTGATTCCTTGGTTACTTGTGTTTGCTTACTTTAGGCTGATCAATAATTCACTGATTAATATGCTTGCAGCAAAAGGCAGAACTGGGATTAACGCCAAGGTTAACCTTATGATTGCTCCGGTCGCTTTCTTGAGCTTTATCATTGGTGCTGAGCAAGCAGGACTAATTGGGGTGGGAATTGCAGTTGCTTTCGTGCTAGGAATTGTCTGGACAGTCTACTGGTGGTGGGTAGGTTGCCGAGCACTAGGTTGGCCATTGATGAAGTTTTTACTTCCGTGCTTTAAAGCTGCTCTGATTGTACTGTTAGCCATTGTCAGTTGTCTAGGTTTACCAACAATCCTGAAGCCCTTCCTATTTATGAGTCTCTATATCGTCTGTATGCGCCTGATCGCTGCCAAACAATTTTTGAGTTACCAGTCTCTACTAGGGAAATTGGCTAATCAGCTGACAAAGTTAGGTAAAAGTCAGTTATAAGCTAATAAATTCAGTAAATTTACTGAATGTTAGGTTAACCGAATTCACTGTTTAATCCGTAATTTTTCTAATCTAAATTAAGGCATTAAATAGGCACAATGTTATTGTAGCTGCTCATATATAGCAGTTATCACTTGAGTAATGGAAAAAGTCATGGATTGTAGGGAGTAGGAATCCCCTCTTCCTTAATCAGGGGGGAAGAAAATTGACTGTACCTCATAAGTATGATAAACGCGATCAAACAATACTGTTATGGAAACGGCAAAACCTTGGGAATATCAATAAAAATAAAAAATGACAAATAACAACCAAAATAACACTATAAACGAACGAAGCTAGTAGATTTGAATCACTCTCATCTAATGAACGTGCTCTAAAACATCAAAGTATGGACTGTTAACTATGACCTCTAGCATACCAGATTTCCACACTAGAAACTTTAAACTGGGTGCCATGTCATTTCCAGAAAAAGTTATTTACTGGGTGATTGTGCTAACACCGCTCTGGTGGTTGTTGGGAATACAAACACTCTTCTACCCAGCGGTAGTTGTTGGTTTCTTAGGAGTCAACTTTGACATTGACAAACTCACTAGAAGATCGATACCCGCCTGTATCTGGGCTTGGTTAGGTATGGCTCTAGTCATGGTCTGGACTGCTACGTTTGGTCTCAATGACGTCGGGTTTGCCTTGCAGAAAATTGCTGCTACGTTCGTAACTTTTTTCAAGAGCTACTGTTTAATTTTTGCCGCACTGCTCCTACCATTTTGGCATGCCATCAGGGTTAAGGTGGTGACCCGTGCTGTAGCTTGGATGGCAACAGGATATTTAGTGACTATCGCCATTGAGATGCTCATGCTGGTAGTGGGATTAGGCAAAGAACCTTTTCTACCGCCCTTAGCCCGTCTAATTCCGGGAGGTGCTTTGAGTTTGCAAGTTACATTTGCTGACTTACAACCTTTTTTTGGTATCCCTTTACCCAGGACAGTTCTTTACACCCCCGACCCCCCCATTGTAGGGGTGTGTTCCATTCTAAGTTTTTTCATCTGCTTGGGTGAAGAAAACCGCCGCTTACGTCAAATATCCGTAGCGGGTTGTTTAACCGCTCTGCTAATTAGTTTTAGTCGTTTATCCTGGGTTTCCTTTGTGATGGCATTGGTGATTACAGCTTGTTTCCGCAGCAGTTTGGCTCGTCAAGGTTCTTTATGGATTGGTTCATTAAGCTCATTACTTTGTGCTCTTTTGGGAGGTCTGACCTTCAGTGATTTAGTGAAAAAGCCCCTAGAAATCTTCAATAGTGCTCGTGCCGAATCCTCTAAAGACCGGGAACTGGTGGTTACTAAAACCCTTGAGGCTTGGCAAGAACGCCCTTTGATGGGATGGGGAATTATACAAGGCTCCGTCAAATGGTTTATCTACGACATTGCTTTGGGTTCCTTTTCAACCTACGCCTCAGTTCTTTATTTGCACGGCATCATTGGCTTTATCTTTTTTATAGGTGCCCTAGGTTCAACCCTTTGGAGTACTTGGATTCCAGCGATTCGTGGTAACTATCATTGCCAGTGGGCATTTGCCAGTCTGGTGGCTTTGTATATGCTTCTCAACGGAACACCCTTGAGCTGGATGGCAGTGTATTTGTGGTATTTTTGGGTCTGGTTAGGGGCAATTCTTGCCGAAATACAGCGAAATGAGCAGTTTGTCTCTCGATGGGAGCAGTTATCTAGAACTTGAAAATGTTTGATTGAAAATTAAAAATCAAAAAAATAGACTTTTATTTATTTTTTGAAAATTAGTTATTAGTTCTTATTTATGAAAATTGCTATTGATTAAATTAATCATTATATAAATTAAAAATTGACACAAGATTGTATTAGGAATATATCTTATGAAAAAAGTAGTTGCGATCCTGAATAGACATTGGATACTTTTATTAGTTTTTAATTCTTTGGTGCTTGCAGCTAGCTTTGGAGCCTTTTCTTTATTAAAGCCTTTTTGGATTGCTAAAGCACAGCTAATTCTACCGGAAACAGGCAAGTTACAAGCTAGTTTAGGAACCCTTGGGTCATTAACTAAGGGGGATTCTGAATTGTCAGCGAAGAGTCATCCTCTGAATATGCAGGCATCTATTCTCAAAAGTGATGCTTTGATGAGGCGCTTGTTGGAGTCTGACCCAGAGAAAACGGATTTTCAAAGGTTAGTTCAATACAAGCAGTTGTTCGCGGTATCTCCTCACCAGGAATCGACGACCATCTGGTTGAATGCGACTGGGGCTAGTCCAGAATTAGCAAGAGATCGAGTCAGGGCACTGATCAGTGCGTATCAGGAGCGCCTGAATGAACTGCGTCAAGCAGATGGTACCACTAGGGTTGAGTTTAATAAGAAAGCGCTCGACCGAGCTAAGCAAAAATTGGATCAGTCTCAGGAGGCATTAGCAAAGTTTCAGGAATCCTCTGGTTTAGTGAATAGCGAAGCCCAAACTGAAGGACTGGTGAGGGCAATTACTGATCTGAGTATTAGCCAAGCTCAGGCTCAAGCTGAAGCTCAAGCTAGTCAACATCAGCTTCAAATCCTATCGACTCGTTTGGGTCTTACTCCTAAGCAAGCAATCCGCTCTCTAGGTCTAGCAGAAAACCGGGATTACCAGTTTGTGCGGCAGCAGTTGACTGAACTGGAAGCGACTTTGGTCAAAGCTCAAGCTACTTATACTTATGCTCATCCTGAGATCCAAAATCTGCTGCTACAACGTGAGCAGTTGCAGCAGCAGATTCAACAGTACATCTTTCTAGCAGCTGGTGATACGTTAGTAGACCCGACGCTAACTGATAGTGCTCAAGGAAGAGCAATGTTAATCCAGCAACTGATTCTGGCGGAAAGTGCTGCTAGTGGTCAACAACAACAAGCGGAGCAATTACAGCAGCAGATTGACCAGATGAAAAATACTTTAACGGTGATTCCTGTCCATCAGTCTAGGCTGCTGGAACTAACGCGACAGTACGATGTGGCTGCGGGAGTCTATAACGGTTTAGTTGCTCAAATGGAGCAAGTCAATCTTGATGCGTTTAGTGCTA
>NZ_JAAHGN010000345.1:0-6926 GCF_010672485.1 Moorena sp. SIO2C4
TCACTGTGCCAGTTGCGTAAGTCCTGAAGAAGCACAAGGAGAAGAGCCGGATAAGGATTTTGCTGCTAAGAATTTGCAAAAGGCTTGTACAGCTCTCAAAGGTTTAAAAGAAGCTGGTGAAACGGTTGAAGCAGGAAAAAACTTATGGGAAACAGTTCAGCTTATTATCACTAAGCTTCTGCCTTGGCTCGGGAAAGCTAGCAGCTACTTTATTTAAGGTTAAACAAGTCATCAGGTCTATTGACAGTAGTGTAAAGTTCACCAGTAATTGGATGACAGTCGAGACCGACAAGATTACCTCAGCCATAGGCAAAGGTCTGTTGGTTTGAGCCGTCCAGGTTCATCACCTGTACCGATGCTGGGGGTAAGGGTTCCCGATCGACATTAGACTGTGAACCCATAGAGTTGAAGGTTAGTAGGTTGCCCCTTAGTAGGTGTTGCCCCTTAGTAGGTGTTGCTGGTTAGTAGGTGTTGTCGGTTGAAGGTTAGTAGGTGTTGTCGGTTGAAGGTTAGTACCTTGGCCTATTGGCCACCCTACGCGAACAACCTTCAACAACCTTGGCCAAAAGGCCACGCTACGCGAACAACCTTCAACCAGTTAACCTTCAACCAGTTAACCTTCAACCAGTTAACCTTCAACCAGTTAACCTTCAACCAGTTAACCTTCAACCGGTTAACCTCCAACCAGTTAACCATCAACCAGTTAACCATCAACCTGTTAACCTTGGCCAAAAGGCCACGCTGCGCGTTCAACCCTATCTCCCTATAGCCTCCAGTTATCCCTACTTCAGGCAAAGCGTATCCGCATATACCATATTTTGGTTAGAAAAATATAAATAAATGTTGCAAATATCCCCAAAATAGGTTAACTTATATTACAGAAGCTAACAAAACCCTAGGAGATCTATAACAATGACTCAAGAGCAAGAATCTAAGTTCGGTTTCACCAACTTTGCTGAAACCTGGAATGGCCGTTTGGCAATGCTTGGTTTCGCCATTGGCTTGGCTACCGAGTTGCTTACTGGTAACGGAATTCTGGAACAACTAGGTCTGATTTAATCTACCATAAGCAATTGGGCGCACGGTGTGCGCCCCTACAGTTGATTTGTGTTCTACTCAATATTGGAAGCAATATTGGAATTGCTATACCTGCATTTCTGACAGAGATGGCGATCGCAGTCGCTGAAAGCCTTACGCAATCTAGGGTTGACCCCGATTGAAGCTCAGCAAAAAAACGACAGTGTGTTGTTCTTAAGCGATCGCTTAACTATTCCTAATAAAATAGAACACTTTTATACCGATCTACTTAGTTGTTAATTCCTCAACAATACCCATCACTGCACTGCGGGTTAGTTTAGATTGTCCGAGAGCTAAAACATCAAGGGTTGCATGAGCTAAAGCCAGGGGAATTTGGCAAAAATTTCTGGCTGGACTATTCTTCAGTAGAGCATTGGTGTAAGCATCAGCTAAAGAGAGATTTCTCCGAGCATATTTATGTAGCTCTTCTTCGCCCCAGCCGTTGGGAAAAAAATCCACTTGCCTTGTCAAATCTTCAGACCGGTTACGTAGAATGTTGACTGCTTGTAAACCCCGACCAAAACCAACTGCATAACTACGGTTAGTTTGGGTACCATCATACCAAGCCCATAAATCAGAAAGTAACAATCCTACAGAGCCGGCAACGCTATAAGTATAAGCATCCAAATCCATTTCTGTATTAATTTCCCAACCGCATTCAGCCCAAGCTGCCATTCTATCTGCCATAGCTGCGCTAGCTTCCCAAATGCGAGGTGCAATGGTTTCCGGTGCTAGCATTGCCCATTCACCAATCCGAATGGTTACTTCTGGAAGTGGCTGTTCGTGCTTACTCAAGGCTAAAGATAATTCCGAGGCACTGAATCCATTACCTATACCTTGTAGACCGAAACTAATTTTTCGCAACAGTGAAGCCTTGGTAGGGTTATCAAGCTCAAAATCATCTTCAATTTCGTCAATTGCACGCATACATAAGTATGCAGAAGCAACAGATTCTTGTAACCCTCCTGGTAAACAACTAATTGGAATATAGAAAGTTCGACTAGTTTCTTTGAGAATTCCTAAGGCATCTTTACACAGTTGCATGACTTTACCATTCTCATCGTCGCTTTATATGATATTAATAAATTTTAAACGATAAATACTCATAAATATTGAATTTATATGTATTTTTTGTCAAGAGGACTTACAAAGTTTAGTTGGTTTGGCTCCCCTAACCCCCTCTAACAAGGGTAGTTTTTTAAACATAGGGGCAAGTACTTACTTTCATTTTCTTCTGGATAATTTAAATAACTAATGTAAAAAGTGGCGCATACCGGTGAGCACCATTACTAATCCCAGTTCATCTGCTGCCTGAATCGAGTCTTGATCTCGTAAACTCCCACCCGGTTGCACAATTGCCTCAATCCCTGCTTTAGCAGCTGTCCGCACTGAGTCATCGAACGGGAAGAATCCATCACTAGCAAGGATAGCGTTTTTGCTATTTTCCCCAGCCTGTTCTAATGCTATATTGACTGCACCTACCCGATTCATTTGACCCGCACCCACACCTAAGGTTGTGCGATCGCGCGTCACGACGATGGCATTAGACTTTACATGCTTACACACCTTCCAAGCAAATAATAATTCTGCCATTTGGTCAGGAGTAGGTTGCTTTTGGCTTACCACTTGCCAATTCTCAGGATTATCCATGGCATCATCCGCAGCTTGTACCAGAAACCCCCCTGCAATAGCTTTCACAGTTTGCTTTGCTCCGGTCTGTAAGTCTGGTAATAGCAACACCCTTAGCTTCGACTTAGCACTGAGAATTTCTTGAGCTTCTGGTTCACATCCTGGTGCGACTACACATTCTAAGAAAGTTTTCTTTAACGCAACAGCTGTAGCAGCATCAATGGGTTGATTTAATGCCACAATTCCACCGAAGGCAGAAATAGAGTCAGCATTGAATGCCTTCTGATAGGCTTGCGAGAGGGTTTCTGCCAAGGCTACCCCACAAGGATTGGTGTGCTTGAGAATTGCTGCGGCTGGAGTGTCAGTAAATTCATTAATGATCCGCCGTGCAGCTTCTAAATCCACCAGGTTGTTGTAACTGAGTTCCTTACCCTGAAGTTTAGTGGCTGCAGCCCAACCTGTGGGAACCGTTCCGGATTGATACCACGATGCCGGTTGATGGGGATTCTCGCCATAGCGTAGAGATTGGCGCTGTTGTCCAGACAAGGTAAATCGTTTTGGTAGGGAAACTGGATCTTTGTACCCGATCAGGTAGGATGCGATCGCATGGTCATAGGCAGCGGTATGACCAAAAACCTCTATAGCGCAAGCCTGACGGAATTCAGTTGATGGTTGATTTCCATTCTGGCGCAACTCCTCTAAATAATCCTGATACTGACTAGGATTACACAGCACTGTCAGATGAGCATAGTTTTTCGCAGCTGCCCTCAGCAGTGTTGGACCACCGATATCGATAGTTTCAATTGCTTCTGCTAAACTCACGTCCGGTTTAGCAACAGTCTGTTCAAATGGATAGAGATTCACCACCACCAAATCAATGGGACGAATCTGGTTTGTCTCCATTTCTGCCACATCTTCGGGGAAATCTCGCCTTCCCAAAATTCCACCATGAATTCGTGGATGTAGGGTTTTCACCCTGCCACCTAAAATTTCTGGAAAGCCAGTGTAATCAGACACTTTCGTTACCGGCAAACCCTCTGATTGCAAGGCTTTAGCCGTTCCACCACTGCTGATTAAATCAAATTCAAATTCTTCTACTAGCTGACGGGCAAAGTCGATTAGCCCAGTTTTGTCAGATACACTCAGCAGTGCCAGATTTGCCATTTCAAACAATTTTACAAAAGTTGACACTCCCCGCCCTAAAAGAGCGGGGATTCTTAGTTCTAGGACATGCCTTAAAATTAGCTATCCTGAAAGGCAATACTTAAGCCAAATACCCGTTTAAAAACCAAATATCGAGCCTAATTTAACTAACCCCAGTGGGCTTGTCTTCCTAAGCGTTGGGAATTTCCTTGTTCCCGTGTGCCGGAGACGAAACCTTATCAGAGGGTCGCCTTTATGGTTAGTCGGCTATGCGTAAAAGGGTTAAAACTTGTTGATTAAGGCTCCACTCTTCTTACGGTAACTTCTAACCCCACGGTACGTTATATATTTTGAAGTTGTTATTTTACTGGTTTTCGGTATCTGTTAAGACCCATGCGTTTTAGCGGTGCGACCCGTGGCGAATTTAATTCGACGACTGTAAGCACACCGTGAGGTTTTTCGCGCCTCGTGTACTAGCATCGCAAAACGCTCGTTGTTAAATAGGGCAGTACCGACGAATCCTGCCTGTGCTAGGCTACACATTTAAATATAATATACCTTATTTCGGAAAAAGTCGCCCTAGAAGGGAAACTCAAGTAGCGTGGCCTTTGGCCAGGCTTGAAACCCAGACTTTTGGTCAACCGAATTCTGAATTATCGTAAGCATATGCGCTACAGATGGTGCTACTTGAGGTGCCGTCAGCCGTCAGCCGTCAGCTTATTTTATTCAAAAGCACCGATTGCGCTACTTGAGGTGCTGCGCGAACAGTAGCGTCGCACAGGCTTCGACCCTGTGAGTTTCCCCATAAGCACCGATTGCGCTACACGCACGCTGCGCGAACAGTAGCGTGCCCACAAGCCCAAAGCTGATCGCTGATAGCACCTCAAGTAGCACCATCTGTAGCCCATAGGCTAATAGCTGATAGCTGATAGCTGAATGCTTACAATTATCAATTCAGAATGCAGAATTATTAGTTGCTAAATTCAGGATTCAGCAACTTAATAATTCAGAAATAATTAATTCAGAAATATTCAACTTTACTTCTGGATTATGGATTCTGCACTCTGAATTATTTTTTTAAATTGTGAATAGGTTTTTTAGGGTAAATTTAAATAATTCAGCGAACTAAGGTAGGAGCTGTATATTAATTAGCTTACCTACCAATCCGGAATGAATTATTTAAATCTTTTCCCCATTTTTCCTAATTACAACGGATGGAAAAGTAGATCAGGGAAAAAGCGGTTAAATTCAATCAAAATTCCAGCCGTAATGGTCATCCAAACAGCCAACAACACTGGTGCTAGGGACAAATACTTGAGTAAATCCTGCATGGAACATTCTCCTAAAATCGATAACTATTTCAAGACATCTTGGCACATCAATATCATGCCCTGTCTATAAAGCGTGAAAACTTGATTAGCGAGAACGGCACTAGTTTTTAGCTAACTTTTCAGTGCTAAAAGCGTTCCCGCCAGCGAGTCTAAGTATGATTGCTAGCGTGGTGAGACAGGAATCTCATCATCTTTAGCAAACATTTCACCAGTAGTGATTTCTTTGAATGCTAACAAAGGCCATGAGGCAGCCATTAGCATCTTACTAAATGCCACGGGGACATCAATGATGACTTCTTTTTCTTCTGGGTTCTTACCCTTTTGAATCGCTTGTAGATAGCTGCGACCTGCCCAGCCAATCCAGCCAGTGATATAGAGGAAGAGTAAGCTAGGAATGAGGAAGTCACCCATATGGGAGAAACGACCATCCACAATCAAGTGAGGATATCCCTCATCACCACAAAGTGCTTGAGAATACCGCTCAAATCGGTTCGCACCGGAATTGGGGTCACCTGTAGTATTTAGGAACTGAGCCTTCCGGGCTTGAAATGCAGCAGACTCACTACAAGGGGTGAGATGATCCAAAGAAGCAGAGGCTGGGCTGATGGCGCAAAGCCACACAGAGACGGCAAAAATTAAAGCTAACAATCGTCGCATAGAAAGTGTCTCCTTTTGTTAAGAAACAAAAAGTTTTTTGTACAAACCAAGAGATCAAATTATTTGTACACTCAGGCAATCTTACTCTGAGGCGTGTATCTAGTAAAGTTTAATTAACTAAAAGTAGTGTTTCAATAAAGGTCATTGGTGAATGGCTTGTGTTTTAGCAATAGAAACCAGTTGTGATGAAACAGCTGTGGCGATTGTTAACAATCGTAAATGTTGTAGCAATATTGTTGCCTCCCAAATTCCTATGCATCGGCAGTATGGGGGTGTGGTGCCAGAGGTAGCATCCCGTAGCCATCTGGAAACCATCAATAATGCGATCGCGCAAGCCCTAGAAGCAGCTCAACTGGACTGGGGAGCAATTGACGGCATTGCTGCTACCTGCGCTCCCGGCTTAGTGGGCTCTCTACTAGTGGGGGTCACAGCTGCCAAAACCCTGGCCATTGTCCACAACAAGCCCTTTGTAGGTGTCCATCATCTAGAAGGTCATATTTACGCCACCTATCTCAGTGAGCCAGAACTAGAACCACCATTTTTGAGTCTGTTGGTGTCTGGCGGTCACACTAGCTTAATTTATGTCAAAACCTGTGGTAGCTATGAGATACTGGGCGCAACCCGTGACGATGCTGCTGGTGAAGCCTTTGATAAGGTAGCACGATTATTAAAGTTAGGCTATCCCGGAGGACCAGTTATAGATAAGTTAGCACGAGAGGGTAACCCCAAAGCCTTTCCATTGCCAGAAGGTAAGATTTCCCTTGCTAGTGGCGGTTATCATCCCTATGACTCCAGTTTTAGTGGCTTGAAGACAGCGGTGCTAAGGCTGGTGCAAAAACTGGAACAGGAACACTCAGAAATTCCAGTGACCGACATTGCTGCCAGCTTTCAGGAAACTGTAGTGCGATCGCTTACCAAGCGTACCATTGCTTGTGCTCTCGACTATGGTCTGGACACGATTGTGGTTGGGGGTGGGGTGGCTGCCAATAGTGGCTTGAGACAACAGTTACAAGCTGCAGCAACTGAGCATAATTTGCGAGTTATTTTCCCTCCCCTGAAGTTTTGTACCGATAATGCCGCAATGATTGG
>NZ_JAAHGN010000346.1:0-6888 GCF_010672485.1 Moorena sp. SIO2C4
TCATTGTGGACGTCTTCTGTGGCAGAGTCGGATGATTCTGAGTGGAAGACCACATAGGTCACCAACTGCTTACTCTGTAGTTCACCCACAGCAGCCACAACGGTTTCCTTAACTGTAGCATGCCCCAGCAGGGTTGCCTCAATCTCACCGAGTTCAATTCGATAACCACTGATTTTGACTTGGAAATCCTCCCGACCCAAAAATTCACTGTTGCCGTCGGGTAAGTAGCGGGCCAAATCACCCGTTTTATACAAGCGCTCTCCAGTCTGGGGATGCAGGATAAAGCTGGCATTCGTTTTTTGCTCATCCCGCCAATAGCCCTGGGCCAGACCAATCCCACCAATGTAGAGCTGACCTGGAACCCAATTAGGACAAGGGTCCAGATTGTGATTGAGCACATGTAGGCTTTGATTCACTAGAGGTTTGCCGTAGGGAATGCTCTTCCATTCCGGCTCTACGGTAGTGATGGGATAGTACACAGACCAAATTGAAGCCTCTGTGGCTCCCCCCAGACTGACCACCTGTCCTTGGGGCCATAATGATTGGATTTGGGTCGGTAAATTGAGTGGAATCCAATCACCACTCAACAGGGCAAGTCGGAGGTCCTCAGTTACTTGGTCTGGGTGCTCAGACAGATATTCCACTAGCATCTGCATCAGGGCAGGGACAGTGTTCCAGAGGGTGACTTGATGGGTCGTCATTAACTCAACCCAATGGACTGGGTCTTTGGCTGCCTCTGGAGTGGGCATGACTAGGGTGCCCCCCGCTGCCAAGAGGCCAAAGATATCGTAGACAGACAGGTCAAAGTTGAGGGCGGAGACCGCCAGCATTCGGTCAGTGGGCTGAACGTCAAACCGTTGGTTAATATCTTGGATGGTGTTAACGGCTCCTCGGTGATCGATCATCACCCCTTTGGGTGTTCCTGTAGAACCGGAGGTAAAGATCACATAGGCTAAATCGCTGCTGCTAACGTTTGCCTCCAGGGGAGTGTCTATGATCTCCTGTGGTTGGGGAGCAACCACCAGGCAGTGCAGGTGGTCTGGCAATCCTAAGCTAGCGTTTAGGGCAGCTTGTGTCACGACCAGTTTGACTTCTCCTTGCTCCAGCAAAGACCATTGACGCTCCTGGGGCAGGGCGGCATCAATGGGGAGATAGGCTGCACCAGCCATCAAAATGCCTAAGACGGCAACGATTTGCTCCCAGCCTTTTTCCATGAGCACGGCTACTAGGGTGTTGGGGGTGGCTCCCAATTGCTGGACTTGCTGGCCGAGCGCCTGAGCTTCGGTGTAGAGATCCTGGTAGGTGAGGGTGCGTTGTGGGGTGATGAGGGCGATCGCCTCAGGTCGCTGCTGAGCTTGCTGAATGAATAGACCGTGGAGGGTGTCTTCAGAGATCGGAGCTTGAGTTGCATTGACTTCGATGCGTTGAGTTTGCTGATAAGGTGGCAGCAATTGGGGACAAGTGTGTGCCCAAGCCACCTCACAGGTGGCTAGTTGTTGTAGCCAATGACAGTAGGTGCTGAACATGTTATTGAGGAAACCCTCTGGGAACAGATCTGCGACGACATTCCAGATCAGTAGTAAGGCACCGTTTTGTTCTACAACGCTATGATCTAGCCACACTTGAGGGGTTTGAGAAACCATATAGACGACCTCCCCCAATTGTTCTAACGGAAAAAAGTCCTGTTGTTCGGACGACAGTCCTTTCTCAGCTAACGTATCAAGAGCTAACATACTGGTAAATACAACGCCCAGAGGTTGATAACTACCGCGCTGACGCCGCAGTTCTCGCTGCACCTCAACGCCACCAACGTAGCGATGGTCTAAATCTTGCCATAGTTGTCCCTGAAGATTTTGAGCCCGCTGGGCAAAGGGAACTGCATCTGTACAATTGACCTCTAGGAGCGTCAGGGAGGTGAAGTCGCCTACTAATTCATTGACTTGCGGATGTAAAGGTAACCGGTTGAACAGGGTGAGATTGATCGTGAATTTGGGACTTTTGCTCCAGTAGGCTAACAGATCGGCAAATGCGGCTAACAGAACCCCTGAAGGCGTCAGATTCGCTTGTTTAGCCTTGGCTTTCAATTGTTGCCAATCGGACGCAGATAGCTCAGCTTGAAAGCAGCTAAATTCAGGTTGGTCTAAGGTGGCGATTTGCTGATTTAAAGGTAATTCTGGGGTTGGGGGTAAAGTCTCTAAGCGGTTCCACCAGTATTGCTGAGAGCGTTGATGTTGGAATGTGTCTTTGAGACAGAGTTCGGCGAACACGTAGTCCCGAAATGAGAGTTCTAGTTCTGGCAGAGGATCCTCTAGATTCTGGTACAATTTCAGCCATTGTTGCCAAAAAATACTCATGCTCCAGGCATCAGCAATCAGGGCATCAAAGCTCCAATGTAGGCGGTAACGCTGATCGGCTAAGCGAGTAGCACGAATCTTAAACAGTGGCCACTCGTCAGCAGGAAACATCTCATGGGACAGGCGATGGCGAAGGGCTTCTAGCTCAGTGGAAACAATCTGTTCTGGTTGTCCGCGCAGGTCTAAAACCTCGATCTGGTAGGGGGGAACTTGTTCCAGAACTTGCTGCTCACCATTGGGTAGAATCACCATGCGCAGCATGTCATGATGCTCAATCACACGCTGCCAAGCTTGGCTTAACCGATCAATATCTAGGAACCCACAATCGAGTTCCAGATATCCATGAGTGGAAATGTTACCCAGATCAAAGGTCGAGTTGCGACCGAGCCAATAGGCTTGTTGAATTTCGGTGAGGGGAAAGGGCTGATAGCGTTGGTCTGGATTAGGATCAATTGTGGGTAGCGGATCATCAGGTGCTGGCACTGGTAAATCCTCAACCTGGGGGACTTGAGCCAAGGCTTGCTCTAATTGGGCAATGGTGGGGCATTCAAATAGGGTAATTAGGGGAACATCTTGCTTGAGGGCTTGCCGGAGTCGAGAGCTCAATTGAGTGGCAAGGAGGGAATGGCCACCGAGTTCAAAAAAGTTATCGTGGATGCCGACTTGGGCAATGTCCAACACCTCAGCAAAGAGACTGGCCATGATTTCTTGCGTGGGTGTTTGAGGGGGAACATACTCCTGTGAACGGGCTGAGTCTATCTCTGATGCAGGTAAAGCCTGACGATCCACCTTGCCGTTGGGGGTTAGGGGTAGTTCCTCTAACAGGACAAAGGCACCTGGGATCATGTAGTCAGGGAGCTGCTGTTTGAGCAACTGACGAATGTCAGCAACTAGAGAAGTTTGTGGGCAGGAACCTAGAGGTTGTTTGGGAACAAGATAGGCAACCAGCTGTTTCTCCCCCGGTTGCTTTTTGTTGAGGGTGACGACAGCGTCTTTGATGGCTGGGTTTTGAGTCAAGGTGGCTTCAATTTCTCCAGTTTCGATGCGGAATCCTCGAATCTTGACTTGGTGGTCAATGCGGCCAAGGAATTCAATGTTGCCATTGGGTAAGTAGCGAGCTATATCACCAGTTTTATAGAGACGAGCATCTGGTTCTTGACTAAATGGATTTGGGATAAATTTCTCTTGAGTTAATTCGGGGCGGTTATGATAGCCAGTGGCTAAGCCGTCTCCACCAATGTGGAGTTCGCCGGGAATGCCAATAGGAACGGGATTAAGATGGCGATCGAGAATATAGACCTGAGTATTAGCGATCGCTTTACCAATGGGAACCGACTTGGATAAATCAGCGGTCTTGGTCACAGGAAAACAGCAGGTAAAGGTTGTATTTTCTGTGGGACCGTAGCCGTTGATCAGTTGACATCCCTTCAAGTTGTCTAGTACTTTCTGTACGTGGAATGTTGACAAGACATCGCCGCCAGCCAGCAGGTACTTGAGGGGTCGTAAATCCTCCAGGTGTTCTTCAACCATCAGATGGAATAGCCCAGCAGTTAACCACAGTGTTGTGATTCGATGTTGTCTAATTGCACTTCCAAGCTCTGCCAAGGAGGGCTGGTGAGGTGGCATTACCACTAACTGGCTACCATTGAGTAAACTTCCCCATATCTCAAACGTGGCTGCATCAAAAGAGATGGGTGCTAATTGTAAAATGATATCCTTTACGCTCAAATCAATATAATTGGTGTTTTTGACCAGTCGTACTACCCCTCGGTGTGTGACACGGACACCTTTGGGTTGGCCAGTGGACCCAGAGGTATACATCAAATATGCTTGATGGTCTGTAGTCAACGGTGCTGAGGAATTCTCTACCCTTTCCAAGGCAAGAGACGGTAGGGTATCGATACAAATGACTTGGGCTTGAGTGTCTAGAAGACGAGGATGCCATTGCTGTTGAGTCAGCAACACGGAGAGTTGGGCATCTTGGATCATGTAATCTAGACGAGCCTGAGGATAGTTTGGATCAAGGGGCACATAGGATCCGCCAGCTTTGAGGATCGCGAGCAAGCCCACTACCATCTCTAGGGAACGCTCTACACAAATGCCCACTAAACTTTTTGGACCGACATCTTGATGATGTTGCAAATAGTGAGCTAGCTGATTTGCTCTGGTATTTAACTGGGCGTAGGTGATTTGGTGGTCTTCAAATACTACTGCGATGGCGTCTGGTGTTTGTTCAACTTGGGCTTCAAAAAGTTGATGGATGCATTGATCCACTGGGTAATCAGTAGTGGTTTGATTCCATTCCACTAACACCTGCTGTTGTTCTGCATCACTCATCATGAACAGTTGGCTGATTGGCTGAGCAGGATTAGACGCGATCGCCACTAACAAGTTTTGGTAATGACCAGCCATCCGGGCAATGGTTGTCTCGTCAAATAAATCTGTGTTGTATTTGAAAGAACCAGATAGTTGTGAGTTGACTTCGATAAGTTCTAGCAATAAGTCGTCTTGACCTTCAAACAGATCAATGGCAAATGTTTCAACCTCCATTCCACCCCAATGAGTCAAGGTGTTTGTCTCATTGAGGTATAGTTTTTGTGTTTCTTGGGCTTGTAGAAAATTCTGGAGAACAAAAGACACTTGGAAGATAGGGGAGCGGCTAGGATCTCGGATCGGCTGTAATCGCTCAACTAACAAAGCAAAAGGATAATCCTGATGGGCTAATGCCCCTATCACAGTCTGGCGAACTTGGGCTAGAAGCGCTCGAAAATCGGGATTGCCTGACATATCTGAGCGCATCACCATGACATCAACAAAGTGACCCACAATCGAGTCAAATTCCGATCGCGTTCGACCCGATGTAGGAGAACCAACTAAGATATCCTCTTGCTCTGTGTAGCGATACAGAAGCACCTGAAAAGTAGCCAAGAGGATCATATAAAGGGTAACCCCTTCAGATTTGGCTAGAGCTTTAATATCCCGAGTCAGCTGTTCAGACAACTGAAATAGATAAGTCGCACCATTGGTAGTTTGGATTGGAGGGCGCAGTCGATCAGTCGGCAAATTCAACACGGGTAGCTCACCTGCAAGCTTCTGTTGCCAATAGTTACACAGACGTTCTCCTTCTTCTCCCGCAACGAGTTCCCTTTGCCAACGGACGTAATCTTGGTAGGTGTGCGTTAGGGATGGCAGAGAGACCTCAATGCCCGCTTGTAGACCTTGATAGATGGCTGACAATTCCTGGATAATTAAATTGCTTGACGATCCATCCAGGGCAATATGATGGATCGTCAGCAAAAGGACATGATCTTGATTTGAGCAGGTGAACCATCGGACTCGCATTACTGGTCCTGTTTCCAGGTTAAAGGGATACCGATGAGCTGCAACGACCCTGGCTCGTAATTCATCTTCATCCCAGGTCGAAGCATTAATCTGTAACAAATCTAAGGGTTGATCTTGATGGATCTGTTGGATTGGGTGTTGAGCTCGCAATGGAAATGTACTGCGTAGAGAGGAATGACGTTCCCTCAATACCTGAAAGGCTTGCTGCCAGACGCTGAGATCAACCTCGGCGTAAATGCGAATCGCAAATGATACGTTGTAGGCATAACTATGTGGTGCAAGCTGCCACAAAAACCAGAGCCCGTTTTGACCGTAGGAAAGCGGATGGACTTTGAGGATATCGGGTTGCTCCTGCAGTAACTGCAAGATATCAGGTTTGTATTGCTTCAGTTGGTTAACAATTTCAGTAGTCAGAACCCTTTGGGAACCACCACTCCGTAATTTACCATCGTCAATCCATAACTTGACTCCCTTGAGGGCAAGGTCTTGCAAGAATTCAACCAAGTTCATAAATCCACCTCAATCCAATCATTATTGTTAACATTTCCGAGCTGAGTTTGCTGATCATTATCTGGAACTGTTGTATTCTTCTGCTCCAGTAGGGGCAGTTGTTGGTTAAGTTCAGTTGATAAATCTGTAACAGTGAGTTCTTCCATAAATTTTGTGATAGGAATATCAACTGCCAGCTTGGTTTGAATTTTCTTGCGCAACTCAACAACCATCAGAGAGTCAAGTCCCATGTAATTTAGAGGTTTTTGTACATCTAGTGTGGATGTTGTCATTCCCAGCACTCGAGCTATTTCGTCTTGGAGATAAGTCATTAAGAGCTTTTCCCTTTCGCTCCCCACAGCTGTTTTTATTTGGGCCAACAGTTGATCATTGTTCGGTGTTAGTGGCAGCTCTGTTGATGTCACAGTTTGCTCCCAGTCTGCGAAGAATGGCCATTGTTCCACTCGCTCTTGCCACGCTGACCATTCAATGGGAACAACTCCAACCTCCACACCTGAGCCACTCATTAATTGTTCCAGTGATTCTAGGAACTGGGTGGGGGAGATCGCCCCCATTCCCTGCTGAAGTACTCTGGCATCTGTTCCCCGTTCAGCTGCTTCTCCGACTTGAGAGATTGCCCCCCAGTGGATACTTAACCCTGTCGTTAGCCCCATAGCCCGACGATAATGGGCTAGACCATCTA
>NZ_JAAHGN010000347.1:0-6883 GCF_010672485.1 Moorena sp. SIO2C4
GCATTCATTCCTTAATTCAGCAACGCCCATAATTTTTCCCCGATTCCCGATTCCCGATTCCCTATTCCCGATTCCCGATTCCCGATTCCCTAAAACCCAAAAATTTGTACCTGACCCAAATTGCTAGATTCACTCCATAGCACTTCTGAAAAACTCAATTGTTTCTTTCAACGCCACAATAAATCGATCAATCTCTTCAAAAGTATTATAAAAATACAAACTGGCTCGTGCTGTACCAGTTACTCCTAAACGATGGTGCAAGGGTTGAGTACAATGATGTCCAGAACGAATTGCTACACCGTCTTGATCCAACAGGGTAGATACATCACTAGCATCCAATCCTTTAACATTAAATGTTGCTAAGGCTGCCCTACCTTTACCATCTATTGTTGGTTGGGGACCATACATGATTAGATCGGGAATTTCCTGCAACTGCTTAAACAAATAAGCGGTTAATTCTTCTTCATAGCTATGGATAGTATCCATACCCAAGCCAGTCAAATAGTCTACTGCGGCACCAAGTGCGATCGCTTGAGCAATGGCTGGTGTCCCTGCTTCAAATTTATGGGGTAAATCCCCATAGGTGGAGTGATCCAGAAATACTTCGGCAATCATTTCACCACCACCTAAAAATGGAGGCATGGCTTGGAGTAAGTCTAGTTTTCCATACAGAAAGCCAATCCCGGTGGAAGCACACATTTTATGACCCGATGCCACTAGCCAATCACAATTCATCGCTTGGACATCAATGGGCATATGGGGGATACTTTGGCAAGCATCAATCATTACCCTAGCGCCATAGTCGTGTGCGATCGCAATAATTTCGTCTACGGGATTAATACATCCCAAGGTATTGGAAACATGAACCACACTTACCAGTTTGGTTTTCTCAGAAATTAGCTGTCGGAACTGTTGTAAATCAAACTCCTGAGTCTCGGTCAATCCCACATACTTTAGTACGGCTCCAGTTTTCTGAGCAATAATTTGCCAAGGCACCAGATTGCTGTGGTGTTCCATAACCGAGAGAATAATTTCATCTCCCTGGCGCAGATTTTCCAAACCCCAGCTGTAAGCTACTAAGTTAATCGCTTCCGAAGCATTGCGGGTAAAAACAATCTCTTGTCGTGACTGGGCATTTACAAAACTAGCTACCTTATCCCGTGCCCCCTCATAACCGTCTGTCGCTCTAGTGCTAAGGGTATGGACACCTCGGTGAACATTAGCATTGTCCATTTCGTAGTAGTGGCGCAGTGCATCCAGTACTACTACCGGTTTCTGGGCAGTAGCCGCATTATCGAAGTAAATCAGCGGTTTACCGTTAACCTCCTGGTGCAAAATAGGGAAGTCAGCCCGGACTTGATCAGCAATGGTTTTTTCTTGAGTTAAGGTCATGTTACTGTTGAACGTTATTCCGTTCCCGTTTTGAACTGATGGCTATAGGACTTATGCATTTGCCCCCTAAATCCCCCGAGCGAGCAATCCCTCGCTCGGGGGACTTTGACATCATTACCACCCAATTTTGGGGGGCTAGGGGGGCGAAATTCACTTAACCGCGTAAGTCCTGGACTGTTTCCGAAAGTCTTTGCCTAAGAGAAGCTAGGGGAATTTGATTGAGTATTTCTGCTACAAACGCATCAATCAACAGGTTACGGGCATCGGTTTCCTTTAGTCCACGACTTTGCAAATAGAAGACTTCATCCGCTTCCAGCTGACTGACTGTAGCACCGTGGGAACATTTGACATTATCAGCTGTAATCTCCAACTGAGGCTTGGTATCAACTCTAGCCTTGGGCGATAGCAACAAATTGCGATTCAACTGAGCTGCATTGGTCAACTGGGCTGCTTGAGGAACAGAAACCTTACCATTAAACACTGCATGAGCACTACCATCTATAATGCACTTTTGCAGCTGATTACTGATCCCATTGGGATGATTCAACATCACCGCACTATGAGTATCTGCCAACTGTTGCTCACTAATCGCGGTTAAGCCATTTAGAATCGTTTCGGTCCCCTCACCCATCTGAAACACCTCCAGAGTATGGCGAGACAACTTCCCCCCAAAGGCTATGCCATGGCAACTATAAAAACTATTCCGAGCTTGTGCGATCGCACTCTTGCCGACATGGAAAGCCTGATTACTTTCCCCATCAACCCGGATATGAGTCACCCTGGCATTCTCCCCAACCCATACCTCGGTCACGGAATTCGTCAAATAAACACCCTGAGCGCTCGCCTCTTGGCCATGGCAATACTCTTCAACTAAACTCAGCTGACTACCAGGCTCCGCCACCACCAAACAACGGGGCTGAAAAAGCCTAGGCACCCCATCAGCCATGGAAACAAACAGCAGATGAATGGGAAGCGTTACCTCAGCATTCCTTGGCAACCAGATCACCGCCACATCAGTCAAACCAGCGGTATTGAGCAGCGTAAACACATCGGTTACGCCCTGGTGCTTGCCCAAATAATCAGCAATTCGACTCTGATACTCTGATGGCAACTCAGCCAAATTCCCTAAAAACACCCCTTCAGGCAATCCAGCCACAGAGGATAGCTCAGGGGCATAAATTCCATTGACAAATACTAATCGGCTGTTCATCGCCTCTGGCAAAACTACCGGACTAATATCCAAGGTGCTTGTATCAAAAGCTAAAGCAGCCTCAAAGGTCTCCTGCAACAGTGGCGACAAATCCGTAAACCGCCATTCCTCATCTTTAGTGGTAGGAATTGCTAACTCCTGAGCAATCCCCCTAGCGTGGTTACTTAGCTCTTGTAACCAATCCATCTCAACCGGATTATCCTGGCGACATTGCTCTAGCAGTGCCGACAAATAAGAAACCTCCCGTTTTACAGAAACTTCCATAGTCATCAGACACTCACCTCAGCAGTCTCGTCTTCCAGCACCCAGTCATAGCCACGGGATTCCAACTCTAGAGCCAACTCCTTACTACCAGTCCTGAGGATACGACCATCTGCCATTACATGAACAAAATCCGGCTCAATATAATTCAGTAAACGTTGGTAGTGAGTAATCAATATCATGGCATTCTCAGCACTTGCCAATTGATTCACCCCATTGGCCACAATCTTGAGAGCATCAATATCCAAGCCAGAATCTGTTTCATCCAAAATCCCCAGTTTCGGTTCTAGAAGTGCCATTTGCAGAATCTCATTCCGCTTCTTTTCTCCTCCAGAGAAGCCTTCATTGAGACTACGCTCTAGAAAGCTGGGATTCATTTTAACAATTTCCAGCTTTTCTTCAACTAAATCCTCAAAATCAAATGTATCAATTTCTTCCAATCCCTTGTGCTTGCGACGGGAATTGTAAGCCACCCGCAAGAAATCTAAATTACTGACACCAGGAATTTCCAATGGATACTGAAACGCCAGAAATACCCCAGCCAAAGAGCGTTCCTCCGGCTCCATTTCTAAGAGATTTTGCCCTAAAAAACTTACCTCGCCTCCCGTTACATCATAGGCTGGATGACCTGCTAATACCTTAGACAAAGTACTCTTACCAGAACCATTTGGCCCCATAATCGCATGGATTTCTCCAGCTTTCACTTCCAGATTCAATCCCTTCAGAATCTGGTTACCATCCACATCTGCCGTCAAATCCCGAACAGACAATATTATTTCACTAGTTTCACTAATCATTTTGACTTGAAATTAAATGCTTTATCCCAGAAGTATTGTTAACAGGTTTAATGTTTAAGGTTAGCAGGTTTAATGTTGAATGTTGAATGTTATTAGGTTTAATGTTTAAGGTCATCAGGTTTAATGTTTAAGGTCATCAGGTTTAATGTTTAAGGTCATCAGGTTTAATGTTTAAGGTCATCAGGTTTAATGTTGAATGTTAGCAGGTGTAATAAATATTAGACCAGGTGGTGCGTTACGGGACGGACTTTCCCAACAGTGGCTACCGATAAAATGAGGGCGAGCCCGTCCCTAACACACCCTACGCAACTAACTTTCAACAAACTAACCTTCAACCTTCAACCTTCAACCTTCAACCTCCCAACCTTCAACCTGCTAACAACCTCCCAACCTTCAACCTCCCAACCTTCAACCTGCTAACAACCTGCTAAATACCTCCTAACAACCTGCTAACCTTACTTATCCGACTGTACCTTCTAGCTTCAGGCTTAAAAGTTTATCTGCTTCAGCAGCAAATTCCATGGGAAGTTCATTGAAGACATCTTTACAGAAGCCACTGACCATCATGGAGATCGCATCTTCTTCTGAAATCCCTCGTTGAGCGAAGAAAAATAGCTGGTCTTCACCGATTTTGGAAGTGGAGGCTTCGTGTTCGACTTTGCCCATGTTGTTCTGGACTTGAATGTAGGGAAACGTATTCGCCTCAGCTGTATCCCCAATCAACATAGAATCACACTGGGAGTAGTTCCGTGCTCCCTTTGCCTTCGGACCAATTTTGACTAGACCCCGGTAGCTATTTTTGGACTTACCAGCAGAAATCCCCTTAGAAATGATGGTGCTGCGGGTATTTTTACCGATATGCACCATCTTGGTACCTGTGTCCGCTTGTTGGAGATTGTTGGTTAGAGCAACAGAGTAGAATTCACCAATGGAATTGTCACCCACTAGAACACAACTGGGATACTTCCAAGTAATCGCAGAACCAGTTTCTACCTGAGTCCAGGAAATCTTTGAATTTACTCCTTTGCACAATCCCCGCTTGGTAACAAAGTTGTAAATTCCACCTTTACCATTTTTATCCCCAGCGAACCAGTTTTGCACCGTGGAGTATTTAATCTCAGCATTGTCCAGGGCAACCAGTTCCACCACAGCTGCGTGCAGCTGGTTACTATCGTACATCGGTGCAGTGCAGCCTTCTAGGTAACTAACATTGCTGCCTTCTTCCGCCACAATTAGGGTACGCTCGAACTGTCCAGTATCTCCATTATTAATCCGGAAATAGGTGGACAGTTCCATCGGGCACTTGACTCCTTTGGGAATATAGACAAAGGAACCATCACTGAAAACAGCTGAATTGAGAGCAGCAAAGTAATTATCTGCCACAGGAACAACACTACCCAGGTATTTCCGCACTAACTCCGGGTGTTCTTGCAAAGCTTCCGAAATCGAGCAGAAAATTACCCCCGACTCAGCCAGCTTCTCTTTGAAGGTAGTGGCGATCGAGACACTATCAAAGATGGCATCCACTGCTACATTAGCCAGCCGCTTTTGCTCAGATAGGGAAATGCCTAATTTATCAAAGGTTTCCAGTAAAGCTGGGTCAACTTCGTCCAGGCTATTGAGTTTTTCCTTCGTCTGTTTGGGTGCTGAGTAGTAGATAATCTTTTGGTAGTCAATGGGAGGATAGGTAACATGGGGCCAGGTTGGCTCTGTCATTTTCTGCCATTGTCGATACGCCTTCAGGCGAAACTCCAGCATGAACTCAGGTTCGTTTTTCTTAGCCGAAATCAGACGGATAATATCCTCATTGAGTCCACGAGGAATGGTATCCGCTTCAATATCTGTGACAAAGCCGTACTTATAGGGCTGGTTGACTAATGTCTTGACAGTGGCAGTCATCGATTTAGTGCTCTCTTATCATTAAGGATTCAACAGAGTTACAAACACAGTGATAGTTTGTTCGCCTTTGACTTTCCCGTAGAGTAGGTTGGCAGGTTGGAAGGTTAGAGGTTGTAGACTGCGGGTAGCGACTGCATCAAGACAGCGGCTTGCTTTTATCGCCGGTTACAACTATGATATACAGCTTCCTCATGCCCACGGGATATTATCTGGTGACTGGGTGGATTAAAACAACGTTTTTGTTGTTTAACTCTATTGTAGGTTATATTAACAACAAACATGTTGTTAAAGTCAAGAGAATTTAGATTTAATAGTAATAACGGTACCGACAAGCACCAAAGGGAAGCCTGAGTGCCCTTCCCCTGTTACCCAATCCCCAACTCCTAAGCCCATGATGCCTACTCAGCAAACTTCCACCAAGCGAGACATCTTACAATATCTCCTCAAACAGGATCGAGCAAGAGCCCAGGAGTTAGCCACAGCCATAGGGGTTAGCCCCCAAGCTATTCGACGTCATCTCAAAGAATTGGAGGCAGAAGGGCTAATTGAGTACAAATCTGTTCAAATTGGCATGGGGCGTCCTCAACATATCTATCACCTCTCTCACAAAGGACGCGATCGCTTTCCCCATCATTACGGAGAGTTTTCCGTTTCCCTGCTCGATACCATGACAGAAACCTTGGGTCGTGAACAGACTAGCACGATTCTACAAAAGCAATGGCAACGTAAAGCTCAAGAATACCGGGAGTGTATAGGAAATGGTACAGTGCGAGAGCGAGTAGGCAAGTTAGTAGAACTGCGTAGACTAGAAGGTTATATGGCAGAGTGGCACACCCTAGAATCAGGTAATTTAAATAATGGCGTTAGCGAGCAGTATATTTTAACCGAATACAATTGTGCTATTTCCAACGTTGCCGAATCTTACCCCAGTGTGTGTGGTCATGAACTGGAAATGTTTGCCGCCGTATTGCCAGATTGTACAGTGGAGCGTACTCACTGGCTCAATAATGGAGAGCATCAGTGCGGCTATTTAATCAAAGGGCCAGCAAATAACTAACATGCCAGTAACTAAGGCTGTAAGCATTCAGCTATCAGCTGTCAGCCGTTAACCACAGGCCCCAAGTTAATACCACCTCAAGTAGCTTGCATGGTAAAGGCTTATAGCGTGGCACAGGCTTCTAGCCTGTTACATACTCCATTAGCTGATAGCTGATAGCTGATAGCTGATAGCTGATAGCTGATAGCTGATAGCTGATAGCTGATAGCTGATAGCTGATAGCTGATAGCTGATAGCTGATAGCTGATAGCTGATAGCTGATAGCTG
>NZ_JAAHGN010000348.1:0-6879 GCF_010672485.1 Moorena sp. SIO2C4
CTAAATATATTTAGCTGTTTACCAGGCTGTTTTATTTTAAGCGGTGGGGATTATTATTATTATTCAATGTGAATTATTCAAAATACGCAGTATTAAATTGCGCTCAGTCGCATGTGTTTTCTTTTGGTGGACATGGGATGAAAAGTTTAACCTTGACTGTACCGGATACCCGCTCCTGGGTTTTTTGAATGAAAGCATCCAAAGCCTCCTTAAGAGGACTATACCACAAGCCTTTGTAGACCATTTGACTGTAGGTGTCTTCAAGCCCTCGCTTGTACTGGGTAACATCAGCAGTCAAGGTCAGACTTTCCAAGTCACGATGAGCTTGGATCAACACCGATAGGGCTGGTGTTTCGTAAATTTCTCGGCTTTTGATACCGACTACCCGGTTCTCAACCATGTCAATCCGTCCCACACCATGATTGCCAGCCAACTCGTTCAGTTGACTAATAAAAGTCACGGGGTCAAGGAGATTACCGTTAAGAATAGTGGGGACACCCCGCTCAAAGCCAATTTCAATATATTCTGGCTCATCTGGCGTATTTGCGATCGCTTTTGTCATGGCATAAACTTCCTCTGGTGGTTCTACCATCGGATCTTCAAGCACCCCCGCTTCAATACTGCGCCCTAGCAGGTTACGGTCAATGCTGTAGGGGGAAGACTTTTTGACTGGTGAGGGAATACCAAAGCGCTCACCATATGCGATCGAGTCTTCACGAGAGAACCCCCACTCCCTAGCTGGTGCCAATATTTTCAAGTTGGGGTTAAGGGCGATAATCGACACATCAAAACGCACCTGGTCATTGCCCTTACCGGTACAACCATGAGCTACCGCATCTGCACCATATTTTTCAGCAGTTTCCACCAATAATTTAGCAATCAGGGGACGAGCCAGAGCAGTAGAGAGGGGATAGCGACTTTCATAAAGAGCATTAGCCTGAATTGCTGGAAACGCATAGTCCTTGACAAAGCTGTAGGTAGCATCAGCAACCAAGGATTCTGTTGCCCCAGCGTCCAAAGCTTTTTGTCTGATTGGTTCTAATTCATCTCCCTGACCTAAATTTGCGGCTAGGGTGATCACCTCTTTGACTCCCCATTCTTCTTTAAGATAAGGGATACAAACCGAAGTATCTACGCCACCGGAATATGCTAGAACAACTTTTTCAGCACGGCTCATGATAGTTTCACCCTGTGGAAAACAACAAAATATCTATTCTATCCACATATTTCCAGAATATGGTTGCTGAATTGCCACAAAACTCTAATCGTAATCCGCCTCAACAGTATCAATCCAAGCCAAACTAGTGCCTGGATAATAGTTGCCTAAAATTTCTTGATACGTGTAACCCTGCTTAGCCAAGTCACGAGCTCCGGTTTGACTCATACCCTGACCACCAAATACATTTTTGACAATATGGTCAGAAGCCGCGTACAAGGATTCTACCACCCCACCTTTGTAACTTAGAAAAATGCCGCGAGTTTCTTGAACTGCCTGAGCCGTGGTGTTCCACTCATATTTGATTCCTTTGTAAACTTGCCAACGCTGAGTGTTTCCCAAATCATAGAATTTACTAGCGGGTCGAATCGCATGAACCAAAGCATAGGAGCGAGCAGCAATGGCTTGTGCTTTGAGAGCTGCCATTGGCCAACTAGGATACACTTCCGCTCCCACCACCGAAGTCAGGTAAAGCTCAAGGTCAACGTAGTTTACTGCCAAGATGCTATCTCCCTTAGAAATCAATAGCAAATCCCCTCGATACCACCGGTTTCCTACTAATACATACCCTCCATTTGTGGGCTTCACCCAAAGCCCTGCGGGGGTCTTATAGTTACCAATTTGAATATAGTCCCCTAATGGTTTAACATTACTTCCCTGATTGGCGGTTAGTTTACCCAGGGGCTGACCCCTAGCATCCAGCAACTCACCCGGTGTTGAGGTAGCCACTACCAGAGACTTAACACCATTAGCTACAGCAACTCGAATTTCTAGGATCGGAGCATCATTCAATGGCTTTGCTGCTGGTTGCTGATTTTTGGTAGCCGCTTCAGACTGGCTGGGCGGCTGGTTGTTGTGATTAGAAGACTCAGTCTTGGCTGATTTATCCGATTTATCCTGGGATTTATCCTTGGTAGTAGCAGTAGCTTGTTTCGTGCCCTGGTTGCTAGCGGTTGATGCTTGGGTAGCTTTAGTTTGGGCTAGGGTTGGTGAGGGTGGTGAGTTAGAAGCAGTAGAATTCTCATCCTTGGGGGTAGGAGATTGGGATGGTTTTGGATCTGTGGCGGTAGAGGTTAGTTCGGATGTGGGAGTCTCCTCGTTGTTAGCCAGCCCATCCGATTCAGGGGAAACTTGATCTGGGGAATTTGGAGCAGAAGAGGTTGAGGAAGATGTTTCTAACTCAGAGCCAGGTGACAGAGATTTCGCTAAGACTAAAGGTACAGATAGGGCAATTGAAAATAGGGCAATTGACCACAACACTGATTTCTTCATTCGTAAGTAAAATTAAACACTTGCTTCACCGGCTATTACACTATATAATACAGCGGTCTTATTGGGATTCTGGACAGTTAGAGATAGTTTCTCCCCTCCTTAGTTTGTTAAAGAAGGGGAGCAAGGGTGATTCCTGAAAACCGCCGTTTACTGTCACTGACAGAAAGCCTGGAATAACAGATCAGGATCAAAAGAATTTTCGATTTGTGGGTTTACCGTCAAAAAACCGATTTGAGCCTTTCTGTAATAAATTGCAGGGGGTAATTCTGTGCTGGGGTTATAGGCACTGAGGTGTGAGTGAGAACTGCCATAATTTCCCTCCCGATTCCACACACTATCAACGCCCGACAGATTACCATAATCCCCTAGCTGATTACAAATCGACTTTTCATCCACAGGGTTACTAGACACTAAACCCAGGAAAGCACCATCAGCTCCCACCAAGTAAGCACGACCATCAAGTTCAAACAGTGTTTGGGCAAGACTGCGACTGGCCAAACAGTTACCGAACACCAGGGAGATACCTAACATCAAACCAATCTGTTGGGTAACAGAAACTCTGCTCATGGTTAACCTAGATTTTAGTAAATCAGAAATATTTATTCCTCTAGGATTCCCATCAGACTCCGTCAAGGAACACCTGGCTAAAAATTTCTATCCAAAAGCAGAAGCAGATGGAGGATTAATAAGGTAAGGGCTAGTTAACAGTCAAGCTTTGATCCCCCCAAAGATCGGCAGGCGGTCAACCTACCCTACGGGAACGCCAAAGGCGAACAACCTTGGGCTTTCGGCCACGCTACGCGAACAACCTTAAACCTTGGGCTTTCGGCCACGCTACGCGAACAACCTTAAACCTTGGGCTTTCGGCCACGCTACGCGAACAACCTTAAACCTTGGGCTTTCGGCCACGCTACGCGAACAACCTTAAACCCTCAACCTTCAACCCTCAACCTTCAACCCTCAACCTTCAACCCTCAACCTTCAACCCTCAACCCACCCTACTTCGGACGCCAAGGGCGAACAACCTTCAACAATGAGTTACTTTCTTCCAGTCAGCCAATAGGTGATCATCTCTCCTTTGCCCTTAACATTAATAATCCCTCGCTCTTCAAACAAATACTTGTCTCGTAAACGCTCGTAAGTGTTAGCAGTAACTTGAATTCTCCCAGGTTCCCCTTGAGAGTCCATCCGAGATGCCACATTAACCGCATCGCCCCACAAATCATAAATGAACTTCTGGATACCGATCACCCCAGCTACCACAGGACCAGTGTTAATCCCGATGCGCAGGCGGAATGGTTCCCCATCATGCCGCTGGAAACGACTAATTTCCTGTTGGAGATCCAATGCCATGTTTGCGATCGCTTCTGGATGGTCATCCCTAGGGTTTGGTAGACCACCAACCACCATGTAGGCATCTCCAATGGTCTTAATTTTCTCTAATCCATGGTGCTGCGCTAGTTGGTCAAAGCTTGAGAAAATTTGATTAAGTAGATTAACCAATTCTGTGGGAGAGATGCGAGCAGAAAGCTTGGTAAACTCCACAATATCAGCAAACAGAATTGTTACTTCGTCAAAGCGATTCGCAATAGCTTTTGGCTCTTGTTTTAATCGTTGGGCGATGGAGTGAGGTAAAATATTCAACAACAAGTGTTCCGACTTTTCTTGTTCAGCTCTCAGTGCTGCTTCTGCCTGTTTGCCCTTGGTAATGTCGGCTACAGTGCCTTCGTAGTATAGTAGTTTCCCTTGAGTATCACCCACAACACGAGCATTCTGAGACGTCCAGATGATTTGGCCATCTTGTCGATAAACCCGAGCTTCAAAATCAGAGATAGCACCATGCTCCTCAACCGCAGCAATAAACTCAGCATAGCTGTTGGGGTTGACATAGAGTTGCTGTTCAATATCGGTCACTTTAGCCACTATTTCTTCTGGGCAAGAGTAGCCATACATCCGAGCTAAAGCTGGATTGACACTGAGATACCGCCCATCTGGTGTAATCTGAAAAATCCCCTCAGCGGCATTTTCAAAGATGCTACGATACTTCTCTTCAGCTTCCTGAAGTGCATCTAGAACCCGTTTGCGCTCTGTAATATTACGAGCGACCCAAATCACACAATTGTTTGGCAGGGGTGAGACACTCGCAGCAAACCACACCTGGGAATTATCACCTCTAAAGTGTGAAGTATGAAAGGGTTTTTCAGTTTGCTCCACTAGCTTTTGGCCATTGAATTCCGAAAATTTTTCATAATCGGATGAATTGTGATAATATTTGTTAGTGTGATGCCCTATATTCTTGGAATCGAAGTCCGAAAGTTTGTGGCCATTCAAGTCTGAGTTAGAACTAATTTCATCCTTAATACTTCCTACTTGATAATTTCCTATAGGTAAGCTGTATTCTATATTCAGGGTTTGTTTAGTATCTAAGACTTGCCGGATATGGGTGACAAAAAGTTCAGCTTGCTTGGGGGGAAAAACCTCGTAGACACTCTTACCAAGTAGTTCGGTCGTTGGACTATATAAAACTTCAGAATTGGTGGAGACTACTTTCATGTATCGTCCTTGAGCATCAAAAACGGTAATCACATCGGTCATCGCCCCAAATAGCACCCGCAACTCAGCTTCGGATTTACGTAGTGCTGCTTCGATGTGTTTGCGCTCTACAATCTCAATCCGTAGTTGATGATTGGCGTCCCGTAGTGCTGCTGTCCGTTGCTCCACTCGGGTTTCTAACACTTCATTGGCTCTTTGCAAGGCTTCCTGAGCTTGCTTACGCTCAGAGATGTCTTCCACAGTACCTTCGTAATAGAGCAGATTGCGATGCTCATCTTTAATGGCACGGGCATTTTCGCAAATCCAAGTCAAACTGCCATCCTGGCGATAGACTTGGGACTCGAAATCCACTAAGGTACCATTTTCTTCCAACAACTGGATGAATTGGGAGCGACGGTTCGGATCAACATAAAGTTCCTGCTCAATATTCGTGACAGTATTAATTAATACTTCTGGGGACTCATAACCATAGATGCGAGCTAAGGCTGGGTTAGCACTGAGGTAACGTCCTGAGGGGGTGGTTTGGAAGATGCCTTCTACAGCATTTTCAAAAATATTGCGATATTTCGCTTCAGCTTGCCTCAGGGCTTCTTCAGCTTGCCGACGCTCGGTAATATCAATCCCAATAGTGAAAGCAGCTGAGCCTTGATGGTACTTCTGGGCAACAATCACATAATTGTGCTTTTTGTGATTAACAATAGCCGAAACCTCTCGGCAAGCATCTTGTTCTGGGCTGGCAAAAAACTCCTTGACAAAGTCATTAAACTCTGAGCTAGCCTGAAGAAAGCCAATGTCTTGACCCACAAACCCCTCTGAGGACAAGTTAAACGTTTTGGCTAAATGGCGATTCACACCCAAGTAGAGCAAATCCGAACTAATCCAAGAGACAATTCCCGGTACTGCCTCCAACACGGCCTGTAACTGATCTTTGGTCTTGCGCAGGTCATCAAGAGCCTGCTGACGTTCGGTAATATCAATCCCAACGGTGAAAGCGGCTGAGCCTTGATGGTACTTCTGGGCAACAATTACATAGTTTCGCTTTTCGTCATTAACAATAGCAAAAACCTCTCGGCAAGCATCTTGCTCTGGGCTAGCAAAAAACTCCTTGACAAAGTCATTAAACTCTGAGCTAGCCTGAAGAAACCCAATGTCTTGACCCACAAACCCCTCTGAGGACAAGTTAAAAGTTTTGGCTAAATGGCGATTCACACCCAAGTAGCGCAAATCCGAACTAATCCAAGAGACAATCCCTGGTACCGCTTCCAACACTGCCTGTAACTGATCTTTAGCTGCCCTGAGTTCTTCTTGAGCTTGCTCACGCTCTCGCACCTCCATCATAAGCTGAGCATTAGATGCTTTTAAGTCAGCTGTGCGTTGTTCAACCTTGAGCTCCAGCTCATCGAAGGCTTTCTGGAGTTCTGCTTCAATTCGTCGCCGCTCAACTATTTCATGTTTCAACTGTTCCGTTGCCATTTCTAATGCTTGTGCATTGGTCTCTAGATACCTAGCTTTTTCAATCCATTGAGCAACCTCAGCCAATAATTCAATCACCACATTTGTGCTGTAGGGTTCGATCAATGGTGTGGCCCTAGCCGACCCATTGTATTGGTGAGTTCGTGCATCTGAGGCACAGTTACAGGTTTCAACCCCTAACCAGGGTAGGGGTTTAATCGGACGTTCACTGGTAAACAGAATTTCAAATTGTCCAGTCGGCAAAATCCGTCCAATCCGGCATTCTTTGCCAATATGGTGATTGGGTTCGATTTGGATTAATCCTCCCGGAGCATCAAATTTCTGACCATAAGCTGCCACCCTTACCCGGTCTACCTCAAATGATT
>NZ_JAAHGN010000349.1:0-6864 GCF_010672485.1 Moorena sp. SIO2C4
TTATAAATGTCCTAACCTTAATGGGTAGTGCTATAAGTTACGATTTTAGTCCCCATGTATTTGTGAAAAACAAAAAAATAACTCTTTATGGATAAATCTATATTTTTATATCAAGAAAATGCCAAAAATCAGGAAACTATCAAGCCGAAGCAGCAAATTTATCCTTTACTACTGCTTCTATCGGGTTTAATTTTAGCTGGAATACCTGTATCAAGCAAGTATTTTGTATCAACATCCCAAGATAGAACAATCCTACTAAGTGGTCGGATTGAGGGGGACGAAACTGATATTGGGACGAAAGTTGGAGGTAGAGTTAATTTTGTCGCTGTGCAGGAAGGGAAAGAAGTAAACAAAGATCAGAACATTGTGCGGCTTGACGATCAAGAAATTCAAGCTCAGTTAAAAGGTGCTACTGCTCGTTTAGTTTCTGCTCAGCAACAAGAACTTCAAGCCCGTCTGCAAATCAATTTAGTCGAAAGTCAGATTCTGGAGGTTGAGCTAAATCTCAAAAAATCACAAGAAGATACCAGAGGTCAAGTCTTACAAGCTGAGGCATCAGTTGCAGCTAATGTTGCTCAACTTAATGAAGCTTTTGCTAAGTTAGAAGAAGCTCAATCTGAGTTAAACTTAGCGAAAGCTAATCGCGATCGCTTTGCTCAATTGGTGGAGCAGGGAGCCGTAAGCAAACAACAATTTGACCAAGCTCAGACAACGTTTGAAAAAGCCCAAGCAACTGTTAAAGCAACTCAAGCATCAGTTAATGCTATCGGCAAATTAGTAAATGTAGCAGAGGGTCAGTTAGTACAAGCCCAAACCTCTACTCTCAACCCAGACATGATCAACGCACAACTGAGCAGATTACAAACTCAGTTAGCCCAGGCTCGTTTACAACTGGCTATGGTTCAAGCTGAAGTTGAGATTGCCAAAGCTTTCCAACAAGAAATTAAAAGCAAAATAAGTGATCTAGAAATTGCCAGTCCCATTGATGGTGTGGTTATTACTCGTCTGGTTGAACCGGGAGAAATAGTTAGTGCTGGTCAAACACTCTTAACGGTGATCGATCCCAACAATGTTTATCTACGAGGATACGTTCCTCAAGGAGATATTGGCAAAATTCGAGTAGGACAGAAAGCCAAGGTATTTCTTGATTCAGACCCAGATAAACCTTTAAGTGCTACAGTGACTACTATTGATAGTCAAGCATCCTTTACTCCGGAGAATATCTATTTTCGAGAAGACCGGATCAGACAAGTCTTTGGCATTAAACTAACTATTGATAATCCTGGGGGGTTTGCTAAACCAGGAATGCCAGCAGATGCGGAAATTATTACTGAATTGAATGTAAATTAAATTCCTATTTATGGATGACTTAAGATTATCATAGCATTAAAGTAATTTTGATTCTGTTGCTTCAGGAGCCCAGAGTCCGGCATTGTTTAAAAATAGGAGATTTGGGGGCATGACAAAGATATTTGATTGTATTATTGTTGGTGCAGGGCCTGCTGGGGGAACGGCTGCTTATCATTTATCAAAAAAGGGACATTCTGTTTTAGTTTTAGAAAAAGCATCTTTACCTCGTTACAAACCTTGCGGTGGTGGTGTATCTTCGGTAATTCAAGAATGGTTTGATTTTGATTTTAGTCCTGCTATATCTCTGAAAACAAATGCCGCTTATTTTACTTATAATAAATAAAATGCGATTCAAGTTGATATCAAAAGTTATCCTATTTGGATGGTCAGAAGAGATATATTTGATCATTTTTTAGTGCAACAATCACAAAAAAATGGTGCAAAAGTTCAAGATGATACGGAAGTTACCGGCATTGAATTTAAAAGCGATCGCTGGTTAATTAATACCAATCAAGAATCGTTTATAGGACATTACTTAATTGCTGCTGATGGCTCCAAAGGTAAAATGAGCAAATGGTTAGGTTTTCAGCGACAAAAAAAATTAGTAGCAGGGGCATTAGAACTAGAAATACCAGTAGAAAATCAAACAGATATTAATATTTATTTTGAGTTGGGTTTGGCTCAAAATGGCTATGTCTGGAATTTTCCCAAGGCAGATGGTTTTTCTTTGGGGGCAGGGGCATTTGGAAAAAAACGTAAAGCACAAAATTTTAAAAATATCATTCGAGATTATGGGACGATGTTTAAGCTAGATTTAGCTACTGCTACTGAATCTGGTCATCCTATATTCCTGTGGAATGGTGATCAGAAGCTACACACCCAAAATGCAGTCTTAGCTGGAGAAGCAGCTTGTGTGGTAGATCCTTTCTCCGCTGAAGGCATCCGTCCTTCGATTTTTAGTGGGATGAAAGCTGCAGAAGCTATCCATAAGGCACTAGCCAATCAGATAGATGCTTTAGAACAATATAGCGAAACTATAAGTCAAGAATGGGGCAAGGAGATGAGCTCAGCTCAAAGATTAGCCCAAGTATTTTGGCGTTTCCCGAAACTAGGTTATCAAGTAGTATTGCAACGACCTTCCGCTATTGCTACCATGACCCGACTTTTCTCTGGAGAGTTACAGTATTCTGATCTAGTAAACCGCGCTATTAGTCTCTTAGAAAGCTCCCTAACTTTTTGAGACTCCCTCGTTAAGCTCATGTGGAAGCCCTTGTTTAAAAACAGCTTCCACATTACATAATTTTTACTTATCAGTAAAAGCCCAGTATAGCATAAAAATAAATAGTTTTGTGTGACGAAGATCAATGTATAACCTGAAAATTTAAGTAACTATCATGATGGAGGAATAGTAATAAAACAATTTTATAAAATGGACTTTATGAAAACTGTAATCATTGTTGGTGCTGGACCCTGCGGACTATTAATGGCTCACTATTTGTTGCGACGTGACAGTAAATATTGTGTCGAGCTATATGAAAAACGCTCTGATCCAAGACTTAATGCTGTGTCAACTGCTCGCTCCTATGTTATTTCGCTTGGGTTTCGAGGACGAGCCGCCCTTCGTGAACTTGGTTTAGAGTCCTTGGCAATAGAACGGGGAACAATTGCTTTGGGACAAGAAATCCGTAACTCCCGTGGAGTGGTTCAATCTATTTTGCGCAAACAACCTCGACTCCTGATCGAGCGCAATGTCCTCACCAATCTTTTTTTAGAAACCTTGACCAAACGCTATGATGCTAGTTGCCTAAAGATACACTTCAAACACGAATGTATAGCTGTCGATCTAGAAGCAAAATCGGCTGTTTTTCAGTCAGCTTCAGGCTATCAACCATGCCAAGCCTATGATTTGTTGATTGGGGCTGATGGAGTACGGTCTACAGTGAGAAATATACTACAGCATAAAACCGGTCTTGAGGTCAAGCTGCGCAAAAGTCCAGTTGATATTAAAGTTTTAACGCTGCGCTGTCCTGAAAATCACCCTGAGTTGAAATTAAATAGGGATAGTGTTCATTTGTATTCTTTGGGATCGTCTGGAACTCTTCTGTGTATATCCAAATCGGATCGGACTTACAATGCTTTAGTTTCTTTTACTCGGGGTTATAATAGTTTAGCCAATATCTCATCGGGTTCAGACGTTTTAACCTTCTTCAGAAAGTATATGGGGGATTTCAGCCAGTTGATTTCACCTGAAGAAGCCGATGCTTTTGCCCAGAAGCCTTTCTTCCAAACCACAACGGTGAGGTGTAGTCGCTACCACTTTGGCAATAGTATTTTGCTAGTGGGAGATGCCATTCACGCCGTTTCACCCATGATAGCCCAGGGATGCAGTGCGGCTCTCGAAGATGGTCTAGTGTTTAACCAACTGCTAGATAAATATGATGATGACTTAACCCAAGCTGTCCCTAAATATACCCAACGCCGTCGCCCCGATATGATCGCCCTAGACCAAATGAGCGATAGCCTGTTTCCTTTAAATATTTATTTAGGATATCTAATGTTGCTGAAGCACGTTTTTGATCGCACACTCCATCGCTGGTTTCCCAAGTTTTGGACTTCCTCTTCAGTGGATATGATAGCAGAAACCACTATCCCCTACCGTCATATTTTGCACAGCCATTCCCGTTGGTTTAAGACGATCAATGCCTTAAATCAGCTAATTCTGCGGAGAGGTAAACGTTTATTCAAGCCCAAATCTATGCGAGAAAGTGCCTAACTTCTACTGTTAATCACAGGTTAAGTTATCCCGAATTCAGGTTAATTATGATACTTTTGCCACTTCAAAAGATACAAGCATAGGATAAACAATCCTACGGCTACTATCACCAGTAAAAGTAAGGGTTGCCACAACATATCAAACCCAATTCCTTTTAGTAGAACACTACGCAGGATAAAGATGTAATAGCGCAGTGGATCTAGAAGGGTCAATCCTTGAAACAAAGGAGGCATGGCTTCAATGGGGGTGTAAGCTCCAGATAACTGCACTAGAGGCAAATTAATAAAAAGCGTGGTCAGAAATGCTTGTAGCATATTCTGGTTTAGCAGACCTAAAATCAGTCCTAGTTCAGATGTCAGCACAATATAAACACAGGTGCTAGTGATAAAGATTAGCCAACTACCACGAAATGGTAGGTCAAAGACAACTTGGCTAAACCCGGTTGCCATCAGCACCATGACTAGGGTGATAGCCAAAAGGGGAAGCAGTTTGCCTAGAAGCACTTCCCAAGGAAGTAGGGGAGTAAGCAACAGTTGTTCAAAAGTGCCATAGTCTTTTTCTGTTGTCATGGTGGAGGCAGCGGCAAAAGTGCTAATAGCTGTCAAAATTACCCCCAATACCCCCGGCACAACATACCAACTGCTCACCAGTCCGGGGTTATATAAAATAGTTGTCTGTAGATTAATCAGGGAAGAGTCAGGGGAATTGTCATTACGATAGCGATACTGACGGATGATCTGGCTGAGATAACCCCGAAGAATACCGACTCGATTAGCATCAACCCCGTCAATCAGGACTTGCACCTCAGCTAAGTTACCTTGAGAGAGTTGGCGATCAAACTCTGGGGGAATTACAACACCAACCTTGACTTCTCCTGCCAGTAGCGATCGCTCTAAATTCTTTTCTTGTAAAGTTTGTACAGTGGGCACAACCACATCACTAGCAGTTAGAGTCGCCACAAACTCTCGACTGGCTGAAGTCTGGGCATAGTCCACTACCCCTAAGCTAACCTGTTCAACACTGGGGTTAAGGGCAAAGCCGTAAAACATCACGAAAAAAACTGGTACCAAGACAATTGTGGTAATAAGCTGGCGATCGCGGAAGATATTGGTCATTTCCTTGAGAACAACTGCCCAAACACCTTTACCTGGGAAAAATCCGAGCTTCCTCTTCGCCATGCTGGATTACGGTTTTCTATATCTGCCGAATTCGCCACCACGATAACATGAACATTCCAATTGTCAGCAGGAATAGAATAGGAATAACATGGCCAATACGAAGCCAGCCCACACCTACTACAAATGCATCTAGGGTGAGTTCAATATAGTAACGAGCTGCCACGACATTGGCAACCAGTGACAGTGGCCAAGGAATATTTTCCACAGGGTAAATAAAACCTGACAGCCAGGTAGACATTAAAAGTCCAGTATTCATAACACTCTGCACAGCAACCAAGGCTTGCTTGGAATAAACGCCAACTACCAGTCCATAAACCACACTGACCATCAAAAACAGCCCAGTGCCCACTAGCAGCGGCCAAGGATTTGCTACTGGCCAAAGGTCAAACAGCAACCCCCCCAACCCCATCAACAGTACCGCTTCGCCAATGGCAATCAGTACATAGGCCAAAGCCTTCCCCAGAAGAAACTCCCAAGCACTAATCCCTGATGCTTTGACCTGAACTAACGTCCCTTGTTCTTTCTCCCGTACCACCGCCATTGCTACTATCAAACCAGGATAACTAAATAAAATGACGGCATAAACACCCGGCACAATAAAAAGAGATTCTTTTCGACCCGGATTAAACCAGATACGGGTATGAGCGAAAACATCGGGACGCTGAGTCTGAAAACCTTGCTTTTCCAAGAAAAATTGAGTGGTAGCACGAAGGCTGTTCTGGATGACCCGAGCATTGTTCACATCTGTGCCATCGATTAAAACCTGGAGGGCATTGGTTTTTCCCTTTTTCAATTGCCGTGAAAAGTCGGGAGGAATAACCACTATTGCTTGAGCGATGCCCCGATCAAGCAAATCTATACCATCGGTTGTGGTAGCTGCTACAGGCTTAAACTGATTAGTGGCAAAAACCTGCTCAATATAGGCTCGACTGAGGGGGCTATTGTCAAAATCTCTGACGGCTAATGGTACATCCTTAATTTCAAGGCGAATGGCAAAGCCAAAAATCAGCATGGTCATTAAAGGCAACAAGAATACCAATGCTGCCCCTAGGCGATCGCGACGAAATTGCGCCAGTTCTTTGATGCACTGAGCCAAAATCCTGTCCATCGCGCTACCTTTTCTTAGGATGTTGTGAAATGTTGAGAAACGCTGCTTCTAAGGAGAAGGGGATGGGAGTGATTTGGTGAGGTTGGACTTCTACCGAAGCTAGATAATTCCGTAGCTGGGACATATGTGACGGCTGATCCAGAATCATCTGGATGCGATCGCCCATAAATACCATGCGCCAAGGCTCAAATTGTTGTTCTAAGCTATACAGGGTGTTTTTGGGAGAGGCAGACAAAATTTCTACGAGGGTAACGGTTTGCTGGGCTTTGATAGCGGCAGGAGACCCTTGCAGAATTAGCTCTCCCAACCGCATAAACAGCAAATTAGTGCAGTATTCCGCCTCTTCCATAGAGTGGGTAGTGACAACAATCGCTGTACCTTGGCGGGCAAACCCCTGAAGAATTTGCCAGAACTGCCGTCGCACCAGAATATCCATGCCACTGGTAGGTTCATCT
>NZ_JAAHGN010000035.1:0-20134 GCF_010672485.1 Moorena sp. SIO2C4
TTGTGACAAAACTCAAAAAACTTATTCCTAATTTCCGATCGCCAGCCTATGTTCTGGTCGGGGAGACAGCCCGGAGAAACTGGTGGCTGATTGGGATGAACCTGATTACTAATCTCGTCAGTGCTGTCCTAGAGGGCAGCACCCTAGGTGTTATTTATCTGGCCGTGGGTTATCTAACCGGGACTGATGACCCTGGAACAGATACACCAACTAATCCCACAATAGCTCAAATCCTTGCTAAGATTCTGCCTTTGCCACCAGAGCAAATGTTTTTAATATTAATCTTTGGGGCAGTGGTGCTGCAAATCGGCTTAAGTCTCAGTAACTATCTCAATAAGGTATCCACAGCTTACCTATCGGCCAAAGCACAGCCCTATGTGACGGGGAAAGTGTTTGAACGGATTATGACCTTTAGCTATGGCTGTGTCAGCCGCTATAAGGTCGGTGACCTAGTACTTTTTACCAATGATGCGGCTTTCGCAGTCGATCAAAATATCACACAATTCAACAATCTGGTGGTGAGTGTGTCATTCTCCTTGGTGTACCTGGTTATTATCGTGGGTCTATCCCCAATCTTGGCAGGGGCGGCAACGGTGCTGATCCTGGCGGTGGCTTATGTGCAGTACAAGCTGATTCCCCGATTACGACGAGTGGTAAAGCGGGTGACCGCAAGCCAGGTGGAGTCGGCTAAGTATATTACTCAGAGCATCCAGGCATTGAGGTTGTTGCATACCTTTGGTACCCAGCCACAGACACTAACGGGGGCAAATCAGATATTAGGTAAAATCGAGAAACAACTAAAAAAGCGGGCATTGGTCTTTTACCTGCCGGAGCCAATTTTAGAGACTTTGCCCATGGTAGCCCTGGGAATTTTGGCGGCTTCCGCAGTACTATTTGAAGGGGGTAAGGCGACAATCCTACCCCTGTTGTTGACCTTTTTGCTGGCCTTGCAAAGGTTATCGGGGCGCTTGAGAGCAACTTCAAACACAATTACAGCTTTTGTGGATAACAGCGCCCGGATGGTACGGTTAGAGACAATTTTAGACCAGCGGGATAAGGTATTTGAGCACTCGGGCACTGAGCCGTTTACACGGCTAAGGGAAGATATTGAGTTTAAGTCTGTAAGCCTTTCTTATACTAACGATGATAACCTTGCCTTGAACAATCTCACCTTTACTCTGCCCCGACATCAAGTAACTGCCTTAGTCGGGGAGTCGGGGGCAGGTAAGTCTTCGATTATAGATTTGTTCATCGGACTGTATCAACCGACGGCAGGACATATTCTAGTCAATGGTCGTCCTCTAGCAGACTATTGCTTGGAAGACTGGCGGCAACAGATCGGGGTGGTCAGTCAAGATACGTTTATTTTTAATGACAGTATTTTAGAAAATTTGCGTTACGGTCGTCCCTCAGCAAGCTTGGATGAGGTGGTGGAAGCAGCGAAAGCAGCCCAAGCCCACAAGTTTATTTTAGCGTTGCCTGATCGGTACGAAACGGTGGTGGGTGAGCGGGGCTATAAACTCTCCGGTGGACAGCGGCAACGATTGGCTCTGGCACGGGCATTAATTAAGCAGCCAGAGATTTTAATCTTGGATGAAGCCACCAGTGCCTTAGATAGTGAATCAGAGAAGTTGATTCAGCAGGCATTGGAACAGTTCCAGAAGGAACGAACAGTGATTGTGGTGGCACACCGACTTTCGACCATTGCTGAGGCTGATCAAATTCTAGTGCTAGAGCGGGGACAGCTTGTAGAGCACGGTACCCATAACTCGCTTTTGCATCAAGGTGAGCGCTATGCACGCTATTGGCAGTTGCAGAGTAGCCAGGTGGCAGCTTAAAACAGTAGCTTGAGGCAGGGCTGTTTCATTCTTGACCCTAAAATTGATCAGGGAGTGGGGAGTGGCTCACAGGGGTAGGTTTTTTACATTTGGGTCGGGAATCGGGAATCGGGAATCGGGAGTCGCTCATCAGGGTAGGTTTTTAACTTTCACCTCAGGTGTGGGGTGTGGGGTATAAGAAAATGTACCATTATTGTCGTTAAAAATCATCAAGACAATAAAAGTACGTACTCGCCCCTTTGTAAAAAACCTACCCTTGTAAGGGGCATCCTGCCCGCCCGAAAATATCCGGTGCCCTTGACCCATTAAGAATTTAATTCGCTAACGGAAAGCGCACCTAAAAACTATTAAAATCATTCCATTATTAAGCAACGCCTCAGCTCCTGTATTTTTCTAATCATTTTTATAATCACCCGTTCTCCCACACCCTACCAAGTTCACCAGGTTGCTTATCACCCAGTCAGGTATCTAAATGTAGGTACAGACGTGAAATAGATTCAACATTTCTGGTGTATTGTTATGTCTTGGAACACTCTCAATATTACTTCCACTGCTGAAATTGTCAGCTCTATTAGGGAAAAGGGCTATTACTTCGCAGAAAGTGCATTAGATAAGATAGAGGCTGACCGGCTCTTAGAAGAAATCGACTTTGATGAGATTCTGATCAATAAAAATGACCTAGGTGTGGTTTGTTCAGGAAATCAGAAGTTTTTGAGCCATTGCCTGGCAAAGTCGAAGCGAGCCTACGATTTGATTACGTCTCAACAGGTTTTAGATGTTTGTAATGCCTATTTAAAAGTAGGATATCAGCTGATAAATCACAGGTTCTGTCAGACCCGTCGAGGGTTTCATATGCCCTGGCACACAGACAATAATCTGCTGTACGGTAGTCAGTTTTTGGGTAAGCACCAGATGCAAGGTCTGGTATTTATTATATATCTTTCCGAGCCAAATTTAAGCCCGTTTCAGTATATTGAGGGTTCCCACCTTTGGTCATCAAAGTATGACGATGAGATTTATATCAGCGATCGCTGGGTTCAGACGCACTATCAGCAGGATATCAGAACCTTTGAAATAAAGAAGGGCGACCTCATCATCTTTGATTTGCATGGTATTCATCGAGCACGCCCGTTTAAAGACAGACATCATGTTCGAAATATTTTTCAGTTCCAGGTCGAGCAAATTAAAGATGAATATCTTGGCCATGGAGAGCAAAATCTGGTCAATGCTGGGTTTATCGATAACCCTAGTCCAGACCTTTTCAACTACTTAGGATTTGGGATTCAGCGAAACTATCCAGTCTTTCCAAATAGTTCAATCGCAACTATGGCTATGCCAGAGCTAATGAAGTTATATAAGCAGCTTTTGCTCCTGACGCTTAAGGCAATCACTAGGAACCTAGCCAAAGGGCTGCTAACTGGAGAATGGCAAGTGAGTTTAAAACGTAAACTATGGCATCCTAAATTGCCAAGTTCAAACAGCAGAAAGAGTTGATTCAGCAGGCATTGGAACAGTTCCAGAAGGAACGAACAGTGATTGTGGTGGCACACCGACTTTCGACCATTGCTGAGGCTGATCAGATTTTAGTGCTAGAGCGGGGACAGCTTGTAGAGCATGGTACCCATAAGTCGCTTCTGCATCAAGGTGAGCGCTATGCGCGCTATTGGAAGTTGCAGAGTAGTCAGGTGGCAGCTTAACGGTTTAAGGGATTTTATGAAACTTTTTATTACAGGAATTTGTGGCTTTGTGGGTAGTACCCTGACTAAAGCGTTACTTGACCATAAAGCAGATTTAGCCATTACGGGTATTGACAACCTATCTCGGTCAGGCTCTTGGCTAAACCGTGAAATTTTGACTAAACAAGGGGTGAAGGTGGTTCATGGTGATATTCGTAATGCCAGCGACCTGGAAGCTAATGGTCCGTTTGACTGGGTGATTGATTGTGCGGCGAACCCCAGTGTATTGGCAGGGGTTGATGGTCAATCGAGTAGTCGTCAACTGATTGACCATAACTTGGGTGGTACGATTAACTTGCTGGAGGCGTGCAAACGTTGGAATGCAGGTTTCATACTGCTCTCAACCAGCCGGGTATATTCGATTCCACCATTGGCACAATTAAAGGTAGAGGTGCATGACCGGGCTTTTCGACCTTGTGTAGATAGCTCTTCTAGTTGGCCAGTGGGATTGAGTGAGCAGGGGATTAGTGAAGCATTTTCAACGGCTCCGCCGGTCTCGCTGTATGGTTCAACTAAGCTAGCATCAGAAACACTGGCACTGGAATATGGGTTAACTTTTAATTTTCCGGTGTGGATTAACCGCTGTGGAGTAATGGCTGGTGCTGGACAATTCGGTCATCCAGGACAGGGGATTTTTGCTTTTTGGATTCATAGTTTCCGCGAAAAGCGAGCGCTCAAATATATTGGTTTTGGCGGTAATGGCTATCAGGTAAGGGATTGTTTGCATCCTCAAGATTTAGTCCCTTTGTTAGAGCAGCAATTTAGTGAGCCATTAGTGACGAATAAACCCCGAACTGTGAATTTAAGTGGTGGGGTGAGCAATAGTATGTCACTGCGGCAATTAAGTGATTGGTGTGAAGATCGCTTTGGGGCTAATAAGGTACTTCAAACCGATATAGAACGACCTTTTGACATTGCTTGGATGGTGCTGGATGCCGCGAAGGCAAAACAGGTGTGGGAATGGACTCCACATACAGAAATTAATCAAGTGTTACAAGAAATAGCCAAATTTGCAGAAGCAAACGAGAGCTGGTGTAGAGTGTCTGCTTCAGGATAGTCCAATGTCAACTGAGTCATTATTTTAATAATTTAAACTTATGCTCCTTATATTCGCTTTCAAATAAAGGGAGACTTAAGTGATTCACCACTCTGGCGGGAAAAGCGTCCAGAGTTGCTTGCACCAGTCCTTAAATTTAAGAAGATGGAGTAATACAATGGGAATTGTAAGAATGGGTGTACCCGAAGAGCTTGTGCTCAAGTTAAATTCTGTTGCAAAGTTGGATACATTTATAGAAACAGGAACATTTTATGGTCATACAGCGGCATGGGCAGCAAAACATTTCGATCACGTATTTACGATTGAAATTGACAAACAGATATCCGAAACAGCCGCTGCAAATATGGGTAACTCCCACATAGTCAACTATCTAGTTGGAGATAGTGCGAAAATTTTGCCTAGATTGGTTACACGTAAGCATTCAGGTGATGGGGTTGACAAAAAGGGAAGGATGAGTAGTAGTGTAGAACCATGGAAATCAAACCACCAGCTATCCCAAATAGCTTTGAAGCTCTGGAACTGCTGCCCCAATCAGTTCTGGTGGAGCTGGTGCTGCAACTGCCAACTAGGGAATTGAACAACTGATTGGGGAGGTGGAACGCCTCAAAAGTCTGTTGAACAAAGACAGCCAGACTTCATCAAAACCCCCATCAAGTGATTTAATCAGAAGGTCAGAGAAAAAACCGTCGAAGGAATCAGATTCCGAGAAACGAAAACCAGGAGGACAACCAGGACACAAAGGGAAAACCCGAAAAGGATTTGGGCGGGTTGACCGATATGTAGTAGTCGAACCTCAAAGAAGTCCTAACTGTCAGGGAAATCATTGGGAAAGTAGGGATTGCTCAACCCGAAGCTATGTGGTGGCTCAACTGGTAGAGCATCCGATCGAAATTGTAGAGTACCAGCATCAGGCAAGGATATGTGATCACTGTGGGACTGTGGTTGGGGGAGAGTTACCCGAGAATGTCATTGCAGGACAAGACAAGGAGCGCGTTCCTTGCAGGCAATGCTGGCGAAAGTTGGGACACTACGGTCATTTGTCTTATCAAAAGCAACAGGAATGGTTGCAAGAGTTTGGGAACATCGAGGTAAGTTTAGGAACTAAAGATGCCACCACCCGGCGGGTCGCCTCTGCCGTTACTCCACAAGTGAGTGAATTAAAAGAGTGGGCCCGTGAATCAACCTCATGTCCACGTTGACGAGTCTCCATGGTTGGTCAATGGGGTGAAAGAATGGATGTGGGTGCTTTCAGGATACGGATATAGTTTGTTCCATGCCGGGGACACTCGTTCAAGAGCCGAACTTGAATATCTACGTAGGTCTTGTTTTGCAGGAGTCCTCAGTTCCGACGAATAAGCGCGTCTACAACGGTTATGAAGTTGCAGCGATCACAAAAGTGTCTGGCTCATCTACGACGACATTTTCAGCAAGTCGCTCGTCTGAAACAGCCTCACCAACTTCGCTTGGGTCAAGCCTTTATTGAGTTGATTGATGAAGCTTTTGCCCAACACCGTCAGTGGCGTGAGACTGGTGAGGCATCAGTTTATGCTTCTTGGGCTGAGTCTTTCAAGGGGCGAGTAACTGAGGCAATTGAGAGCTGGAGTTCAAAAGCTGCAAATCGCTGCGGGGTTGTTGCTCAAGTCTTGTCTTGATGCAGTCGCTCATGGGGGGAACCCCCAAGACCGCGCTGCATCGCTGAGGCACAAGTCCGAGCAATGGTGGTATTTCCTAGACTACCCACAAGTCCCACCCGATAATAATCGGGCAGAACGCTCTTTGCGTTTGGCAGTGACTAAGCGTAAAGTCGCAGGGGGGTCTCGCTCCTGGAATGGGTTTGAGCGTTCAGCAACAATATTGACGTGTGATTCAGTCAAGTCGTGCTAAGCGGGCGTAATACCATAAAGTTCCTGAGTCAGGCTGTGTCCTTAGCAGTCAGGCAGCGTTCTCACGAATTGTCTCTGATTCCGCTTTTGAAGTGAGTGGGGTGACTTTGTCAATCCCTACACCTGAATGCTTACGGTTACACAGTTAAATTCACCAGCTTTCTTCTGGTTAGATGGTCACTATAGTGGACCAGGAACCGGTGGGGAGAGCAATGAATGCCCATTATTATTAGAGCTTAAGCCAGCATTAGCCATTTCTGGATCGGTTATAATGATTGATGATGCAAGATGTTTCTTAGGACCTCCTCCTCCTCCTCACCAATCATCTCATTGGCCTCGAATCGATGACATTTTTCACCAGATCAAACAACTCGCTCCTACCTATATCACTACAATACAGGATGATGTGATCATTTCAGTGCCTTCTGAACTCAAGATGATCCTCGACGAAGATTGGCTGGGGAAGTTTAATCTTCGCTTTCACATCCATCAATCAAAAAGCAGGTGGCAAGACAAGTTGAGACATTTGTTCAGGTAATTTTTATAAGTAAATATATCAAAAGTGACCCAATTAAAAATGAAAAGCCCAATCAAATTGTTTGCAAGGCCCATATTGAAGACTTTACGTTGGAGCTATCAACCTGTTATCTCTGCGATCACTTATAGGCATTTTGTGCAACAGTTCGATGAATTCCAACGAATGGTAGGATATAAAGAGATTGATCTGGCCATCAAATGGAAAGAGCGTTATCCAATCCTAAACGAGAATACAACAACAACAGCTTTTGAACCGCATTATACCTTCCATCCAGCCTGGGCAGCACGGATACTAAAGCAAATTAACCCAACAAAGCATGTTGACATCTCATCAAGTTTAAGCTTTGTTACTTTGGTTTCTGCTTTTGTTCCTGTTGAATTCTATGACTATCGACCTGCTGAACTTAAATTATCAGGGCTACAATGCCGGAAGGCAAACCTCACAGACTTACCCTTCCCATCGGAATCAATTTCGTCAATTTCATGCATGCATGTGATCGAACACATCGGCCTTGGCCGTTATGGCGATCCTTTAGATCCCATAGGTGACTGTAAAGCAATTAAGGAATTACAGCGTGTTGTAGCTCCTGGAGGTAACCTCTTAATGGTTGTACCGGTAGGGAGGGCAAGAGTACAATTCAACGCTCATCGCATATATGACGCCGGTCTTCTAATGAATCACTTTACTAATTGGTCTTTAGCTCAGGGTTATTTCATTCTGGATCTAGGTAACGAGTTTACAGTCTTTCAGCCATCACTAACCGGAATTATCGAAGGCTGAAAAGACGTATCCTCGTAAATGCATAAAATATTGCAATTTAGAATGAAACAGCCCTGGTCTTTAGCTAATTTCTCCTTGGTAGATGATGAAGGCAAATTTTGGGAAGATACTGAAGTATCTCAAGCGCAAGGATTGAGCTATGGATGTGGTTGCTTTTGGCTGCAGAAACCTGAAGGATAGATTTCATAGTTGGTTATGCTTATTATACAAGCTGGAAAATATGGAAGGCTGGGAAATAGATTAATCTTATCTGCCCACCTACTAGCTTTTGCACGAGAATATGGTTATTATTTCATAGATTTTGGCTTCGATGAGTATTCGGATTTTTTCTCTTCAAGCAACAATAGACCAATCTTATCTTGGCCAAAGTTTCCAATAGATGTTCCCTTTGCCAATACAATAAGAACAAATAGCTTTAAATTAAGTCGGCATATAACAGTTGGAGGCAGGGCTCAGAAAATTTTTGGTGCTTTCAATTGGTTTGAGCAAATTTATTTAGATTCTTTGATGGATGAAGTGAGTCTAGATTTAGAAGAAAATCAAGAGCTAGTAGAGCGATTGACTAACTCAAAATTCATAGTTTGCGATGGATGGTGGATCAGATCAAATAATTTAGTAAAAAAACATTCAAAGTTTTTAATTGATTTTTTTCAGCCAGTTACAGCTATTCAAATGAGAGCCAAGAGGCGAGTAGAACAATTAAGAGACAGAGTAGATTATTTAATTGGAGTACATGTTAGACGAGAAGACTACCGGGATGTGGCTCCACATTTAGTATTTGATGATCAACACTGGAGAGAAATTTTAAAGCATCTCAAGAGATTATTTTATCCTCAAAAAATCCATTTTATAGTTTGCTCTAATGAGGCTTTAGAGTGGGATAATATTGAGGGGATTAGCTATACATTTGCAAAAGAAAGTGCAGTTATAGATATGCATATCTTAGCTTTATGCGATTATATTATTGGACCTCCTAGTACTTTTTCAGAGTGGGCTGCATTTATTGGAGGAGCAAAACTTGGTGTTTTACGTTCCAAAAATATTGAATTCGATATTGGCAAATTTTCATTTGTTGACTTTCCTATAGGTACTCGAATTTAACTACAAACTATATAAAAAAATATGTATAAAATTTTGTACGACTTCCTAATTAAAGCTTCTGCTAATAGGAAGTCACAATCAGCATTGGAAAAAACTACTTATTTTCTTCAAAGCCTGATGGGAATTGGTACAGGTGGTAATACCTCTAATAGTGGGGAGAGAAGCTGTATAGAATTTATTATTAAAAATTTTGAAGAGCCATATTGCATTTTTGATGTTGGGGCCAACAAAGGTCAGTATTTAGAGCTTTCAGTTAAAACACTTAAAAATAAGAAATATAAAATTCATTGTTTTGAGCCAGGCAAGTATACCTTTAAACAACTTCTCAAAAAGAGTGATCTTAGTAATTCTATTTATTTTAATAATATAGCGCTTGGAAAGAGTTCAGAGCAATTGAATCTGTATTATGATAACCCTGGTTCTGGAGGAGCCTCATTCACAAAGCGAAACCTGGAGCACTTTAACATGAATTTTAACCAATCGGAAGTTGTAAGTGTTAGCACACTAGATAACTATTGTGCTGATAACAAAATAGAGAAAATTGATTTGTTAAAGCTGGACGTTGAAGGCCATGAAATTGATGTTATAGAAGGTGCAAGTAATTTATTAAGTAATAGTAGAATTACTATGATTGTTTTTGAATTCGGAGGATGCAATATCGATACAAAAACTTTTTTCCAGAATTATTATTATTTTTTTGATAAATATGATATGAAAATTTTTAGAATAACACCATCAGGCTATCTATATCCAATTAACTCCTATAGAGAAATTCTTGAGCAGTTTAGAACAACTAACTTTGTAGCTATGAGGTTGTAGAAATATTATTAGAATATGATGAAAAAATCTCTCTAAGTAGGTAGACAAAATTATTTGTATATAAATATGCATGTGATCCCTTGATAGCTCTACTACATAAAAATAAAAAATGTACAATTAATTCTGTCCAGTTACTTAAGTGTCTTAAAAATGTAGATATTTCAATTAGCAAACTAAGCTTTTTACCTGCTCGTAAATTATTACTATTTACAATACACAACTTGTTGTCGGAATCACTGCTTATCGAGAAGGAAAGCTATTGCAACGAGGATGGGAAAGTATAAAAAACCAAACCTACTCCGATTGGACTGGCTTTTTAGTTCTGGATGGTGGTGCAGATGAAGAAACTACTCAAATTTTTGAAAATATTCATGATCCCCGATTAAAGAAGATAAAACTTGAGAAGAACACTGGTCCTTATGTACCACGTGATATCATCATGGAAAATGTCCAAGATGGCATTATGCTCTTCCTCGATGCAGATGACTATTATGATCCAGATGCTTTTGCTTTAATCCAGAATTTATTCGAGGATGATTCTGTCATGTGGATCTCTGGATCAGTACGACTATTTTGGGAGAACAATCAGGGTATTATTGTCCGTGAAGAGATAGTTACTGGCCAATACAAAACACCTGAAGAGTTTGTAAAAACTTATGTTTTCCCTGGGCTTGCAATCTTTCGTAAATCTGTCTTCGAGCAATTGGGCGGGTACGATCTTGAATTAAAAAGCACCCATGCAGATTTTGATTTTATGCTGAAGGTACTTGAACGCGGTTTTCCTTCTCGCCATACAGAAAGAATTATTTTACATAAGCAGGAACGTAGTAGATCTGTTTCGCGTTCTCACAATCACAATATGCATATAGTGCGTGAAAAAATTATTGAGAGACATCCAATTACATTTCAAAATGAGCAGTTACGGCGCTCATTTCTCCATTCTGCCTATTTGATCGCAAGTCGAGGCAACTTTTATGCAGGAAATCGAGAAGAAGCGTCTCGCTTAGCCAAATATGGCAAAAACTTTGGAAATGCCTCTGATTACTTTCCACTACAGTTTGCCAATCTTATTCCCAGATGGTTAACTAATTTAGTATTGATAAATAAAAGTTTTTATAACGGACTTCAATCAAGAATTGGCTTAAGAAGCAAACTCAAGAAACTTTTCGCCTCCTAAAGTCATCTCTTGCTTCGCTAGATTACATAACTAGTTTTATGGTTGGCTATTGCAAGTTGACTCTATGCTAAACCTGACCGAGCGTCAACAGACATCGTCTCAAAATTTATGCAACTCAAAGTCCTTTTTGTGTCAATTGCACCACCTGAAAATCATTGTGGTGTAAGGGTTGTTATGTATCGCCATCTAGTTGAGCGAGAGCCTTTTGAGGTTTTAGTTGCAACTAATGGGGAATATGCATTAGAACCGCAGCCTCACATCTTCCTACAGTTACCTTATTGGTTACACCGTTTACGCAAAACCAGGCTTGGTCCTTACTTTAGTCGATGGATTACTGATTTTGAAAATCTCATTTGGCCCTTACTTCCGAATCGCTGTTTAGATAAAGCGATCTCTCAATTTCAACCCAATGTCATCCTGTTCCTAGCAGATAACTCTTTGGGGTTAATAGCTCGACGTGCAGCTGAGAAGCATGGTTTACCGCTAGTGGGTTTGTTCCTGGATTGGTTTCCTATCATGGATGGTTACTATGGCAATGCTCGATCCCGTAATCTCCTCAGCGAGCGCTTCAGATCGCTTTATGCTGCCTGCGATCTGGCATTCTGTACTAGTGACGGAATGCAGGAGATTTTAGGGTCACATCCCAATTGCCATGTGATTTACCCTATGCCAGGGCAGCACACAATTCCAGCTCAGAGCTATCCACCTTCAACTGGAAAGTTTCGGTTAGTCTATGTCGGCTCTGTAGAAAAATTCTATGGCAGAATGATCTGTTCACTGATTGAGGAGTTTGAGGGGTCAGCTGAACTAGAGCTAATTATCGTAGGACCGAATGCAGATTGGGACCAAAAAATCCTTGATCACGCCAAGGAGAAAGGGATTTATCTGGGTTTCAAGACACCCCCCGAAGCCGCAGAAGTCTTGGCTGGAGCAGATGCACTTCTTGTTGTTATGAGCTTTGAGGAGAAGTACGAGTTGTTCATGCGCACCAGTTTCACGACAAAGTTCTTAGATTACGTTGCCTTCAGCAAACCGATCATCCTGTGGGGACCTGAGTACTGTACGCCTGTCCGAGTTGCCCGTGAGCAAGGCGGTGCAATTGTGGTGGCACAACCTGACGCAAAGGGAGTGGTGAATGCCTGTCTTAGACTGGCTTCCGATACTCAACTGCAGAGTAAGATGATCGAGCAGGCCAAGAACCTGCATCAGAACCTGTTTAATCCCAATCGCCTGCAAACAATTTTTGTCACTGAAATTGAGAAACTCGTTGCACCTATTCCCCCAAAGGATCTTGCTATGCTGGCCAAAAGAAAGGCAGATTGACCTTTTCTACGGCAATCCTGACGAATTTATTCGTCAGTGCTTATCCAAAGTCCATCTATAACCCCATTGCCATGGGCATTCGCTTATGAAATCTGCTTGCCTTGCTATCCTGAACTACAACGGAATTCATCACCTGGAACACCTGTTGCCCACCGTTGAAGAAGCGATCATCAACTATTCTGGTCTGTGTCGAGCGATTGTTTTGGATAACTGTAGTACAAAAGGAGATGTGGAATGGGTGCGATCGCACTTTCCCTCAATTGAGACAATCTCAGCCCCTACCAATGACTACTTGTTTTCGTACAACTGGTTGTTACCTCAATTAGAAGAAGAAATAGTCGTTTTACTCAACAACGATCTGCGACTATCCCCGAATTTTCTGTCCCCGCTCGTGCAACACTTCGAACACGATGACGTTTTTGCGGTTTCAGCGACATCATTGGATTGGGAGGGAAAAGTTTACACGTGTGGCCCCTCACGATTAACCCATCGACACGGCTGGTATCAATGGAATTATGATCCTCAGCGACAGGAACAATGCCATACCTTTTTTGCCTCAGGGGGGTTTTCAGCAGTTGATCGCTGGAAGTTTTTAGAGCTGGGTGGTTTCAATAAGTTATTTCACCCTGCCTACTGCGAAGATCTCGATCTCTGCTTTCGCGCTTGGAGAAAAGGATGGCGATCAATCTTTGAACCAGACAGTGTAGTATTCCACCGTGAACACGGCTCCTGGGATGCACAAACGCTTTACAGCCCTGCCCCCCTAGCTTTTCGCGGTCAACTGCTCTTCACTTGGTTTAGTCTACCACCAGCAGCTAGCCTCCCAGAACGCTATGCCATGTATGTCTGGGTATTACTGTTGAATCTGCGTGGTAGACAAGCATGGTGTCTCAACGTTTGGATAGGAGTGTTATTAACTTACTGTACTTTATTCAATCAATATTCCTGGATGAAAGCTACACCAGTGGAATTAAAACGTATTGAGCAGTACTTGTGTGAACCTATTCCAATAGCTATGAAGGCTTAATCCATTAACTTGTAGATAAAGAAATAACCTGACGTAATTTAATTGTGGATTTAAAACCCAGTATTGTTCATCTCACAACAGAACTTTCAGGAGGCTCAGGAGTAGCAGCTCAAAGATTGCACAAAGCCCTGCTGAAAAAAAGCATATCTAGCCAACTCATTTTTCGCAAAGGCTCTACATCCCTTCCTCATAGCATAGCTGATCACCGTTATTCCTCACTACCTTGGCGCAACTTAGACTCAGTAGCCATCAGCAGACAATGGAATCGCTCCGCTAACAATAGGAGTATGTTCACAAGTCCCCAATGGACTTACAAAACTCAACTCAAAGACTTTGGTAAACCACCAGAAATTGTTAACTTACATTGGATATCTCGTTGGATCGATAAACCTAGCTTTTTTAGCAGTCTTCCATCTGAACTTCCTGTTGTGTGGTCACTCCACGATATGAATCCTCTGACTGGAGGCTGTCATCATGCCCTAGATTGCGATCAATTTACCAATCATTGTTGTAACTGTCCTAGTCTGAAAAAATCTGGGAAACGTGATCGAGCATGGAAAAACTTTGAACTTAAAGCCAAACTTTATCAGCATATCAATCTGCATTTTGTCGGTAACAGCACTTGGACAACACAACAAGCTCAAAAGTCTGCCCTTGGTAAATATGCTCGTTCTATCCGCACCATCCACCTAGGAATTGATACCAATGATTATCAACCTATTGATCCATCCATTGCCAAAGCTGCTTTACGAGTAAACCCCAATGATTTTGCGATCGCCTTTGCTTGTGCTGATTTATCTGATAAAAATAAAAATTTATCCGTTTTACTAGAAGCAATTGATGAGTTGGCAAAACATTACTCTATCACTTTAATTCTATTCGGATCGGGTCAAATTCCAGCTTTAAATAATCAAATTACTACCCTAAATCTAGGACGTTTATCTTCTCCTCACCTTCAGAGTCTTGCCTACTCAGCAGCTGATATATTTGTTATGCCCAGTCAAATCGAATCTTTTGGCTTAACGGCTCTTGAATCTATGGCTTGTGGCACACCTGTATTAGCATTTCGCACAGGGGGAATTCCCGATGTGGTTATTCATGGAGAAACAGGTTGGTTAGCTGATGAAGTTGGTTCAGCTCAATCACTCTATCAGGGACTCCATTGGATGGTAAAACATTCCCAAGAACGATCACATTTTGGAAAAGCAGCTCGTGAGAGAGTGGAGCAAAAATTTACGGCTGATTTAATGGCTAACAGTTATATCAATCTTTATCAGGAGCTTGTTAAAAAGTGAAACTGGTACTTATCCGCCCTTCTTTTCAAGACTGGTGCGGTAACAGATTATTTACCCAGGGAACTTCTTTTAATTCTGTATATCAAGAAGCATTTACCAAGTGGAAGCAAGTAGCAGCTAAAGCTGGATTTCAATTAGATACGTGGGATCAAGCACCCCTTGAGCAGGCTGACATTTTCTGGTTTTTAGATCTACCGCCATCCTACAGGGAATTTGAACACATTCGGACTCAATTAAGACCAGATGTTCCTATCATTCTGCAAATTCTAGAGAGTCCCATTTTAGATATTCATGCTTTTGCACGAAAGAACATCCAAAACTTTGATGCTGTTCTCAGTTATGAACATCCTGATGTTATTGCTAATCAACCAGGTTATTTTCACTACCAACTTCCCAATGAACCAACTTTGCCAACAACTAATTTATCTTATGCAGAACGCAAAGGTCTTTTACTAATAAATAGTAATCGTGTCGAAGGGTTTTGGGGAATGCGACAGGTTGGATTAGCTGGAATTCCCGGTTTGGGTAAGTTTCTATCGGGCTGGCATTGTTCACCTTCAATGTTTATAGAAATTTTAAATGGCGAACTCTATTCGCACCGGAGAAATATAGCTCAAATAGCTGAACAAGTTGCACCAGAATTCCTCGATATTTATGGACGTGGGTGGAATGGCGAACAAATTTCTTGGTGTCCTCTATATTCTCAACCAAAATACTCGTGCTGGCGAGGTTTGCCGAAACTTTCTAAGGTACAGCTATGCGAAAAATACCGATTTGTTCTCAGCTTCGAGAATTTTAGAGGAAACCGAGGGTATATCAGCGAGAAAATTTTTGACCCAATGTTTGCAGGAGCAGTTCCTGTTTATCTAGGTGATGAACGCATTACGGATTATGTAACTCCTAATACTTTTGTAGATGCCAGGAATTTTTCCAACTATAAGGAGTTACTAAAGTATCTTATTAGTTGCTCTGAGCAAGAATGGTTAAAAATGCGGGAAGCTGGACAGGAATTTATTATAACAGAGTTGTCTCAGCCTTTCTATTCAGAAAATTTTATCACCAGTGCTATGAATTTACTGGAAAAATTTATTACCAAAAATGCATATTAAAGACTTGAAGTAACAGCTACGTAACTCTGAATTGTTACGAACAATTTATGCTCAAATTCGTAGTTCTGGTAACTCTATAAATTTAAAAGGTAAAGATAACAGTATTTACAGGTCTCAAGCGATATTAAAATCCTGCAAAATTCATGTGGAAGGTAATCAAAACACAATATGCATTGATAGAGGAGCCTATTTACAAGAAGTTAAGATACATCTTAAAGGTGACAATCTTAAACTTAATATAGGTAGAAGTGTATTTATAGGAAATGGATCTATTCTTTGGATGGAAAATTCCAAAAGCTTATTAGATATTGGTGAGTATAGCAGTCTAGAAAAAGTTGGTATTGCAGTAGCTGAAGGCAAAGATGTCATGATCGGAAAAGACTGTATGTTTTCCTATGATGTTGATATTAGATGTAGTGATTCTCATGGTATTTTTGATCTTGAGACTAAGTCGAGGATTAACCCTGCTGCCAATATTTTGATTGGGGATCATGTCTGGATTGGTGCAAAGTCTATGATTCTTAAAGGAGCTAATATTGGCTCTGGAACAGTTATAGGTGCAGGTTCAATTGTTACTAAAAATGTAGATAATAATTCAATTGCAGCAGGTATTCCTGCACAAATATTAAAAAGTAATATTATCTGGGATCGATCCCGATATCTTGACAAAGAAATTTAATAAATTTTAAAGATTTTATATAATTGTCAAGTTCTCATTTTGCCAAATAAAAAAGTTTTATATATACATAAATTTGCCATGAAAAGTTTGTATATTCAACGTCAAAAAATAGACAATAAAAAAGGTTTAAGAAGTCTAGTAGGAGATGTTTTAGAGAATTACTATACATGTCAGTGGATAAAAAAAGTTCGCTATTTATCTAGTTTTCTATCTTCTAATGATAATTTTCAAACGGTGAAACAATCCTCTTTACAATTTGGTGCACTTGTATATGATTCTTGTAATATCGGCGATGAAATACAAACAATCGCGCAAATCACAAATCTTTCCAAATATTCTATAGACTTTTATCCTTGTCATCGCGAGTTTTTGGATTCGACTCCTTTCCCACAAAAAACTATTTTGATGATGAATTGATGGTTTACTCATCTACCCAGTAATTGGCCACCTTCATCAGAGATTTTGCCAATATTTTCAGGTTTTCATGCTAGTAACCTTAGCTTAATTGATAGTAAATATTATTCATATTACAAACAGTGGTAACCTATTGGATGTCGAGATTCAAGAACAGTTAAGGAATTTAACAAGATTAATATAGATGCCTATTTTTCAGGATGTCCTACTATTACTCTGAAGAATCCAGAAATAGAAAGAACTGACGAAGTTTTAGTCGTAGATGCTCATTTGAAGAATGCAGCCGGTCATATACCAGACACAACGCAATTATTAAGATCTTTAGTTCCTAGCTACATATTAGAAAAAGCGAAATTTTTAACGCACAACGTTGAGCCTTATAAATATCGTTGGCATGGGTACAAGCTAAATCGTGCTATTGATCTCTTAACTTATTATGCTAAGGCGAAGTTGGTAATTACTTCACGCCTACATTGTGCGCTACCATGCCTCGCCTTTGGAACACCTTGCGTTTTTATTCATAAGAATTTACACACGGACTTTAGACTGAAAGACTATACTAATGTTTTAAATGGCTATGATTCGCCTTCAGATACAGTTAAAATTAACTGGGATTCTCCTGAAGCTACTGATATTTCTGAATTATATAAGATTACAAAAAACTCTATAGACAGTAAATTATCAGACATATTACTTAAAGTACCTTTCTACGGATAATAACTGCAGAAAAAACATGACCCTAGGAATCATAACAGCTTGTTACAAGGCTGACTACTTTATGGTGAAAGCAACCTGTGCAAGTATTCGCTACTATTTACCTGAAGTACCAATCTGCGTAATTGTTGATGGAGATTTCAGTATTACAGAAATTGAAGAACTTTACAATGTTCAAACACTACATACCTCAGAATTTAAACATTCAATTTTGCGAGAGATATGTCCTGGTTCTCCTAGAACAAAGCTTGCTTCTATTTGGGAATCACCTTTTGATGAGTTTTTGTGTATAGATTCTGATATTGTTTTTTGGGGAAATGTACTTTCAAAAATAAATCTAAAACTTTATGATTTTGTAATTCTCTCTAATCTATTGTCTTCGATTAAAGATAAAGAAAATATTAAGCAATTCTTCTTTGATACGGACAAATTAAATAATATAGATCCTGATTTTCAATGGCTCAATCGCCCTTTCTTTTGTGCAGGAGCATTTGCAGCAAAGAAAGATTGTTTGGATCTTGATACATACATACGTCTAGAAGAGTTTTCCAGAAAAAATCCCGGAACCTTTAACTTTGCAGAGCAAGGAATATTCAATTACATGGTTTTGAAGGCAGCGGATCAGAATACTCTGTCTATTTCTGTTGCTGATTTACAATATATAGTAGTGGATCACTCTAAAGAAAAAAGTAGAAAACGTTTTTTTAGCCCTTCAATGTTTCCACCTAAAAATATAAAATAACCAACCTTAATTCATTTCTGTGGTAAAAAACCTTTTCTTCAAAATTTAAACTCTTATTCATATCCATTTACCCAATTTCGCTTACAACATTACAGAAATTTGTTCTCTGTCGGAGCATTTGGCACTTTAATAGGATTGCTATTTATTTTTCATGAAGAATTTAATGTTATGAAGCCACGCTTGAGGCGGAAAGTGTTTAAGATAAATAAAATTATTGGGTAGTTACAGAAACATCTAATGTCAGTAATAGAAAAGATACCCATTTCACAAAAATCCTAAAATTATTTTACTATTAAGCAAAATCTGTGGTTTTCTATAGAGAACTCAATGTGTGAAAAAACTCTCCCAATTTCAGTTGTTATTCCTACTTGGAAACGCACAACTGTATTGCTGGTAGCACTTAAGTATATTTTGAATTGTTCACCACGTCCGGCGGAGATCCTGGTTCATATAGATGCTGGAGATCAAAAGACAGAGCAATGTCTGAGGCAAGTATTTTCTCAATCGCCAGTACATTGGTTTCAAAGTAATACAACTCAAGGACCTGGAGGTGGTAGAAATCTGCTTATTCGTAAAGCCAGTTTTCCTCTAATTGCTTGTTTTGACGATGATTCTTGGCCTCTAGACTCAAATTACTTTCAAATCGCAGCTGATTTATTTGCAGCCCATCCGGAAGCCGCTGTACTCTCTGCACAGGAAGTTAGACCTGGTATGAATTCTGTACCTACAGACAGTAAAATCGGTGAAATCGCCTGCTTCCAAAATTGTGCTTGTCTCATACGTCGTGAGGCTTTTTTGAACACTCGTGGCTACTTGCCCTTACGTTATGCCTACGGAATGGAAGAAGCTGATGTTGCCTTACAACTATTAGACTCAGGCTGGAATATACTTAATACAGCATCCCTACGAGTTTATCATGACACCGATCTGAAACACCATGGTAGCGTGCCAATCAACGCAGCTCATATTGCCAATACCGCTTTGCTTGCATATCTACGGTATCCTGCTCAAGCATGGCCATTAGGAGTTTTACAGGTTCTCAACCGAGTCAAGTATGCTGCAAGCATAGGTCGTTGGCGAGGTATTCAACAAGGTTTACTGCAAATCCCTGACATTATGTGGAAATATCGTAATGAACGTCAGACTGTAGGAATTGAAACATTGCGTTTAAGTCGTAAATTGTCTAGTAGTAAGTCACAAATAGAAACTGTCTGAACTTATTTCTTTGTAAGCCAAAAGTGTCAACACAAAAACATTGGATCTGCTGTCAAATCGGAGCAAGGGAACATTACGCAATCCCCAGATCCCTACATCAACAGGGTAATCTATCTCACCTGATTACAGACGCTTGGATTACTCCCCAATCTCCCCTCAACCATCTACCCAAAAACCTGCTCACCAGTTTACGCGATCGCTTCCACCCAGATCTTGCTCAAGCATCCACTCACGCCTTTACCAATTCCTTAATTCAACTAGAAATCCAGCAACGTCTCCAAAAAGTGCATGGTTGGGAGCAAATCATTGCCCGTAATCACTGGTTTCAACAAAACGCTGTCAACTATCTGGCAAAAATTGCTCCAAAATTTAATCAACCTCCCATTCTCTTTACTTACAGCTACGCAGCCTTAGATCTATTACAATTTGCCAAAGCTCAAGGGTGGCGCACTGTCCTCGGACAAATAGATCCAGGAATTGTGGAAGAAAAAATTGTTACCCAAGCCCACCGCCAACATCCCCATGATCAATCAACCTGGCAACCAGCTCCCCCGGACTATTGGACTAACTGGCAAAAAGAATGTCACCTGGCAGACCGGATTGTAGTTAACTCCACCTGGTCTAGCCAAGCCCTACAACAAGTTGGGGTACCCTCAGAGAAAATTGCCGTAGTTCCCTTGGCTTACA
>NZ_JAAHGN010000350.1:0-6863 GCF_010672485.1 Moorena sp. SIO2C4
ATTCGCCAGCCACATCTTCACCAAATGGTCCAGCTGAGTGATAGGGGAATGAATACACTTCTTCTCCAGTAGTTGTACTTATCGGCCAATTATGATATGTTGTTGCAACACTCGAACCATTAACAATTTTAAAGGCATCGTAATTTCCAAGGCTCGCCAATAAAATAAACACTTCAATAGAATGCGATTCAGCGGAAATGTACTTAGGTCGAATGTCATTATTTAAAAGTGATCGAAGGATCACATGGTCATAATGCTCGATATCGATCTTGACGTAATAGGGATATCCGTGTTCGTAAAAGAGCTGATTGACAGTTTTTCCAGGTAGGAAGACTTTTTCGTAGTTTTCAGGTTTATGTGTGGGAGCAGGAAACTGGCTTAGCACATGTTTAGTTTTATGTATGTAGAAGGGAACGCTTGTAACTTCATTAGCTGCTGTCAGAACACAATTCTCAATAACTAGTTTCTGTTGTTGAATCTCGAGTGCGAATCGTTTCTGCATTTGTTCACAAAGGATCGGATTGGCCTCGACAGCAATAACGATATCGGCTTTCTTCAAATAATAAGGGACATCATCTCCGTTATTAGCACCGATATCATAAATAATTTTTTTGTTCCCATTTGTAATTGAAGTCATTACTCGCTATTTATTTATATCCTTTACGGTTCACACTTCAATATACTTTATATTAACGATACTATCAGGATATTTTGATGGCGGAATACATTTTGCTCTGTCTCTAACTTGAGGATATTTACTTTGCCAACTTATTCTTTATAATAGTTTTTTAGTCTCGGTATTTAATTCTCTAATGAATCTCAGGTAAATACCCATTTTTATTGATTTTATATAATTATATCTTATTATGTCAAAAATAGGTAATTAATTTTGTGCACCTGCTTATTAAGTTTATTGACTTATTATGCTGAGGGGGTGACCTGACCCCTAAAAAGCTTAGTATATAAGGCTTTGATGTCAATGATATCATGGAAGATACAGTCCCAAATTAACCCTCGATTCATTTTATGGAAGCTCAAAACCTTATAACTACGTCCAAGGTCGCGCCCAAAACAGAATGTATATTTTTGTAACTTATGGGCTAAAATTATTACTGGGTAATAATTTCAGCTTGCATGTCACCCCCCCAGCTTATTATGACGAATAATTTATTTGGTTATCACTACTTATTTAGACAGCATATACCCTGTGAAATTTTAAGTACAGAATCTTGGTTATTTGTCAAAAAAAATTAGATGCGTTTGCCCTGATTACCGCTACCGTCACCTAGCATGAGAATTTTGATTTGCTTAGGATCTAATCCCCACTTTTCAGTGTATAAGCTGATTCGGTTTAGTGCTGACTCAGTCCATTTTTGTCGAGCAGGGTTTATCCAGAAAACAAGGGTTTCAAAGATAAATCCATAGCTCTCGCGGTAGAGTTGCTCCATATGTTCGTCATAGTGGTGGGGTGTTACCTGGAAGACAGGTATATCCTGTAGGACATTCCAGCCCAGATTCATACCTTCCATCCATACTCTGTGTCTAACTTATTGCTCCGATAAATCTGTAAATTTAGTAATTTCATTAACGATATCTTCAAAGGATAAAGGAATATGTGATGCTATGTCTAATTTCATGATTACTAGAATTTTTTGATGACGTTTTAAACTAACTTTTTTATTATTTAAATACTACTTACTTTTATATCTAAATAATTCAGGATTGAATTATTTTTTAATTAATCATGAATTTCTGATTAACGTCTTTGTCCAGTTCACTAATGGCAGGGAGGACAATCCCTGACTTACCTTGGCCTTAAAACTCAGCTTGGGTACAAACAGTTTTGGTGTAGACTTTACTAAGTGAGCTTGAGAAGGTCTAGTCAGTTTTTGGTAAACCAAACAGGCTCCTACTCCTAACTGATGGTGGGAATTAGCTGCACAAATTCTGATCGGTAATAAACCAGACCATCTTGCTAGTATGCTTAACATTACTTTTGTGAAAATTGTAGCTTTTCCTACCACTAATAAAAATCCCGATTCAGGGAGTTGTGGTTCAATCTCTACCAGAAGCTCCTTGATAGATAGCAGCTTATCCGGCAAATCCACCATTACCATCTGAAATTGTTTGCCCCCTGTCAGCTCTAAAGGCAGACTTTGTAGCTGAACCTGGTCTTTAACCTCAACCTTGGAGCACCAAGTTTTGACATCTGCTAAAGCTTCTGTAGTATTAGCATAAGTAATATCTAACCGTGGCAAGTCTGCTAAATCTGACAGTAGCTCTTTATTTCTACCTTTCCAGTAGAGAAGTTTGATTCGAGAGTTAAGCCGATGGATTTCTTGAATCAGCTCGTAAATTTTTAAACGAATGACAAATTTTTTTTCGTCTATCGGCTGATTAATGTGCCGCACCCGTGTGTCATGTTCTAAACGGAAAGGCGGCTCAATCTCACCCTGTAAGATGTAGCGGTAGAACTTTTGCTGTATTGCTTGTTGACTGTAGCAATCTATCAGCTTTTGATGAGCTGCTATAGCAATTTTTTCTGCTTGCTCAGGATGCTTTAGATAAAACTCAATCTTATTCAGCAGCTCATTTTCACTATCATAGCACTCTAGGTGAACCCCTTCTTCAAATAGAGAAAATAAACCTGACTGAGGAGTGAGACGGTCTGTTAGTAGAAAACCTCCTGCCATGAGTACCTCAAAAATCCGGCGATTTGTATCTCCATTTAAACCACAATTCAATACTATCCGGGACTTACTGTAGTCCTCTAAGGATTCAACATATGGTTTGCGACTGATATCAATTTTGACGCCATTATCCTGCAGGAACTTTAGTAGGTTGCTGCGGTAGACGTGCAGTGATGACTGAGAACCTCGGAAAATAATATCGTAGGATTTGGCTTCCTTCTTCTGAGGAACATAGTGGTCAATGACAGGAGTTCCTGGTAACCAGAAGACATTTTTCAGACCTGCTTCCACAAAGAAATGTAAATGTTGAACCCCCTGATAGACCCAATGGTAATCACAGTCAAAGCTTTGGCAGTATCTAATGATGCCACTTAGAGACCCATCACCCCAGTGAAAAGTATCCCCAATTTTCATGACTTTTGGACATGTTAATTTATCAAGTCCTCGCGGCATGAAGTGTATATTCCTGGCAGACATCTGCACTAGATCAGGATAGAAATCACTGGGTAATTTATCTAAAATAATATCAATAGAGAATTCTCCCATTGGGACGGGAATAGCTTTACCTGCCTTTACAGCCTCTGGCGGTGGATTAGGGCAAGCAGTTAATAGTTGAGGGTCATTTTCTCTTAATCGATTCAGATTGAACTGAGAAATTGATACAGGACCAGAAATAATACGTAGTTCCTTAATCATTAAGGTAGTGCCACAAATTGAGAGGTTGTCATAGAATCAGCTACTTTTTGAGCCAAAGCCTTTAGAGTGCTATGCAGTTGGTGCCATAATCAAGGCTTGAGCCTGCACTAAATCCTCAGGGGTATTAATCTCCAAAACTGCCCTTTCAGTAAGACACACCCGAATCGCAAATCCATGTTCCAGTACTCGCAACTGCTCTAAGCCTTCACACTCCTCTAGGAGTGTGGGTGACAGTTGAGCATATTTGCTCAGGAAATCTCGCTCAAAAGCATAGAGTCCGAGATGGTGAAATACAGGTGCATCTCCAGAATTACGGAAGTAAGGAATGGGAGCGCGGGAAAAGTAGAGGGCGTGACTTTTGCGATCGCATACGACCTTGACTGAGTTAGGGTCTTGATAGTTTGTTGCCATATCCAGAGGACAAGCAAGAGTCGTCATTGCAGGAAACTCCCCTTTGAGATAGGGACTTACCAGCTGGGTCAGCATCTGAGCAGTAACAAAAGGTTGGTCTCCTTGGACATTGGCTATTGCCGTCATTTCCGGATAACGTTGAGCTACTTCTGCAACCCGGTCAGTACCAGTAGCATGGTCTGAGCGAGTCATTTCTACCTCTCCCCCAAACTTCCCCACACAATCCGCAACTAATTCAGAGTCAGTGGCAACTACCACCTTAGTGAAATCAGGACAACGTTTAGCTGCTTCATAAACCCTCTGCACCATTGGGCGATCGCCAATCATTGCCAAGGGTTTGCCAGGAAAACGAGTTGAATCATAGCGAGCAGGAATAACGGCAAGAATATTCATAAACTAAGTTACCTAACGGGTGATATAATGACTGTTATTAAATTTATCAGTAGCTTTTTTTAACTCTCGTAAAGACGAGAAATAACTGGAGTATTGCCACAGGTTTGGGCGTAAAATAAATTATCGAAAAATATACTTTATAGCTTTCAAATCTACCAATATCTCTTACCCAAAACAAAGACTTGATTATGATTCCGAGACCGCAGTTGCTGATTATGGGTATGATTTCGCCCCCCTAACCCCCCAATACTGGGGGGAAGGAAACTCTCAAAGTCCCGCGCCGCCCAATACTGGTGGGAATTAGCGGATGCTTCGATTTTTTACAGATGGGGATTTAGGAGGCAGTAGCCAAATAATACAAATAAATTCATACTTAAATTCAGCAACGCCTTATGATCTATTTGTAAATGCTATAGCTAAGTCTACTAAACCAGGGTGAAAGCATCAGACGTGATAGTTGTTGCTTGCACCCGATTTAGTAAAGCTAACTGTTCACCACCATTGATAATCCAGGTATCATTGCTATTGGAACCAGTACCTTGAGTGATTGTCAGCTGCTCCCACCTTAAACCACCAGATAGTGCCAGCCAATCTTCACCAACTACAAAATCAGTAATGGTCTTAGTTCCCTCTCCTGGGGCTAAGACAAATATGTCGTCACTAGCACCTCCAGTTAGTAGGTCATTACCACCACCACCATTAATGATATTGACATCTCCATCACCTATTAAAATATCGTCATAAGGTGAGCCAATCATGTTTTCAATATCATTAAGAGTATCTTCACCACTATTAGTATTCAGAATGCTGTTGTACCAAACATCAGCAACCTTTCCATAACCTTCTACATTGGGGTGAACACCATCTGGCAAATCACTGGGCACTAAGGCACTGTAAACATCGACAAAAGTTACGTTTTTGTCTTCCTCGACCTTGTCACTGACAATATCGGGTATAGATAAATTAAAATCTATGCCCTGCTGTTGTTGTGCTGGAGTTGGAATAAAATCACTGTCCGGTTGCTCTGGATTTGTACCAAATGGTGGGATTGAGCTTACCAAAAGCTCTGTATCTGGTAACTGATTAGTAATCTGATCAATGAGATTACTAAGCCGTAATGGTGCTGTTAATGATCGTCACCTTTGAGTATGTCATTGGTGCCGATCATTAACAGCACCATATCTGGCTGATAAGTGTTTAACCAACCATTAACATTATTGGCAATATCACGAATTCTCCATCCCCCAAATCCCGCATTGTCTTTATCAAAGCCATCGGGTCCAGTAGACTGGGGGCCAACAAAATCTATGTTGAAACTATCATCGACTAATAAATTCCACAAATCATCACGGTAAGCTGCTGTATCTCCCCAATCCCGACCAGGCAAGCCGAAGGTGTTGGAATCACCTAGGGGCATAATCTTAAACGGCGTGTCAGGTGAAGTGGCAAATTTGTGAGTGACGATATCAGTTTCTAGGTTGGCAATGATAGAGCCGTTTGCCTGAACATAAGTTATAGTATCAATTCCGTTGCCCCCATTAAACGTGTTGTTACCTGTACCACCATTAATTACGTTACCGAAGTTGACAGTTGGTGGGTCTAGTTCAGGCTCAGCCTCAGGAGTTGGGGTCACAGATGGTGAGACCGGAATCAAATCAAGGTAGTTGATATTGAAGCCCCCACTCAGTACATCCAGGCGCAATTGATGAGTCCCGGCACTGAGGCTGAGCACTTGGGAAGACTCGATCGTCTGCCAAGTTCTCCAGCCACCAGTGTTGCCCAAATTCACACTAGCCTGTTCTCCGTCTAGACTGACTTGGAAGCTATGATTGCCATTGAGTGCAGAAGCCACACGAGCTTCGAGTTGATAAGTCCCGGAACTGGGAATGGTGACCTCATAGGTCAGCCATTCTCCTGACTCAATCCAACCCACCAGCGGCGTGCCATCTACATCGCCGCTGTCAGAAATATCCACATCCTCAAAGCGATACTCTCCACCATTGTTGCCAGGGTCAAGATCGTAATAAGCTACCCCTTGACCACCAGTATTGTAGTCTTCTGCTTCGATGCGAACAGAGTTCATAACCTACTCCTAATAATTTTTATTTCCTATTACACGAGTAGGTAGATGCTTCTTCAAGCTTGCTCAAAGTATACCACTTTGAGCAATGTCATGGAGTCTAAGTAAGCCAATACAGCGTTTGTGTTTATCCACCACCGGCAACACGGAGATTTGAGAAGTCCGATTTTCCATAAGCTGTAAGGCATCGTAAGCCAGTTGGTCAGGTTGAACCATTACCGGATTGGGAGTCATAATTGCTACTGCCTTGAGGTGTTCTAGCTCCGTTGGCTTGATTTTGGCAATCGAACGTCGTAAATCACCGTCAGTAATAATTCCGAAAAGTTCACCCTTATCGTCAACTACATTGACTGCTCCCAAACTGCCTTTAGTGATAGCACCAACAATTTCAATCCAGCTGGCTTGAGGGGAAATCACAGGGTTGTCTTGGTCTTTGTGCATTAAGTCTGCGACTCTCAAAGTCAGGCGCTTACCCAAACGTCCTGCCGGATGATTCAGAGCAAAATCTTCTGGCGTTAGCCCCTTAATTGGCATTAGTGTCATTGCCAAAGCATCTCCAATTGCCAGAGCAACCGTTGTGCTGGTAGTTGGAG
>NZ_JAAHGN010000351.1:0-6854 GCF_010672485.1 Moorena sp. SIO2C4
TTAAAGCCCCCTAAATCCCCCAATTCTGGGGGACTTTGAGAGTTTTTCCCCCCAGAATTGGGGGGCTAGGGGGGCGAAACCATACTCAGAATCAGCAACGCCCAATTAAGAGCTAATTCCGGAAATATCAGTTACGAAGAAATTTCTGAATCTACGGGAATCGATCGGCAAGAATTAAGGGAACTTGAAAATGGGGAAGCGAATGCGATGAAGCGTTCGCAAAGCGTGGCCCAAAGGCCTCAGCTTCCGCTAAGAGCGATCGCTTTTACTACCCTCGCTCAACTCTGCGCCTTCTTTCACTGTAGTCCCAACGATTTATTGATTGTAGACTGGGAGGGGGAAGAAATAGAGAAAGCTTCACAGATAATGAAACAGACATTTACCAATGCTGAGGCGATGCCACCCCGTTATGCGGAGGAAATTTGGGATACTTTTTAAGGGACTATCTAGCTAGGGCAAACGCATCTAAATTCTAGAAGCCTTACTCAGAAGTGATGTAGTGCGGTCTTGGGGAAGCAGGGTCAAATAGCAAATATGAGATCCACCCACTTCGGATCAGTAAAATGTATTAACTTATAACCTTAGTGCTATAACAGCTTAGTTGTCCGAATGACGTACCAAACCTCAGATCATTTTATGCATCTGATGGTTTCTCCCTGACACGCTCTTTCCAATATCCTGGCTCACGACTACAGTGCATCACCGCCACAATTAAAATGTAATCTTCCTCAATAGTGTATAAAATCCCGTAGGGAAATTTACGTGTCAGACATCGAGGAATATCTTCATCAATAACAGCCCAACGAGTTGGTGACGCAACAATTCAGAAAATTGCATCCTCAACTACATTGATAAATGCCTGTGCCAATTCAACTCTACGTTCTGCGTAAAACTCGACTGCTTCACCATATTCAGTCAAGGCTGCTGGGTGAAAGACATATTTCATGGCTCCAGAAGTCGCCTCACTCTAGCTAACCCTTCCTCTCCAGGAATAGGCTGAACCATACCACTTCGGATTTCATCTCGACGCTTCTTAGCTTCACTTACCCAAAGTGCTTGTAGGTTTTCGTCTACATCAAACTCAAGACTTTCAACCAGCTTCTGAGCCAACAATGCTCTCCATGCACTGGGCAAAGATAAAGCTTCTTTGATTACTTGCTCAACAGAGACCATAACATTCGGGCATCATAGATAATACCCAGAGTCTAGCAAAAAAGTAGTAAACATAACACAGAATAAAAATGCGATTGGCCGTAGGTCATCGCTACTTGAGGTGCATCTACTGAATTTGATATCAACTCAATCGCTGGCAAAGCCACAAAGCAAAGACTGGAATTGTGCTTGGGGCTCAACCAATTCAAATGGCGCTGATAAATCCAAAAGATTCACGGGCTTTTGCATCCCAATCCCAAGTGTAGACATCTTGCGGTGGTACACCTTCACTGTTCATGTTTTCTACAGCGTACTAATTTAAGCTTGTACCCATTATCCCCTCAATCGACACAGCAAAGCGCTAGAGCATCGGTTTAGTAATCAAAATCAAAAAATATTGTTATTATTACTTACACTTCCTGGGAGTTACCTGCAATCCAAGTAGCTATAGACTCTTGATTTTCTATTCCTTCTACTAAATTATTAATCTTGATCACGGCTTCTTCTTCTGCGGCCACTAACTCATATCCGTTTAAACGTAAAAAAACGTCGATGACAGCAAGGGCAATTCGCTTGTTACCATCGACGAAAGGATGATTTTTTGCCAAACTAAAAGCGTAGGCTGCTGTCAGATCAAACAGACTAGCACTATCACTGTAAGCAAATAAATGTTTAGGTCTAGCTAAACTACTGGAAAGTAAATTCGGATCTCTTAATCCAAAACATCCGCCATGCTCTAGGATTAACTCGTCATGGATAGCTATTACTGCTTGCTCTGGCACCCAGCGAGGCTCTTTCACTTAGCTAATTCCCGAAAAGCATTGCGATAGTTTTTGCGAGTTATCGCGAAAGCTTCCATTGCTGCCTCGAATTCAGAATTATCTGGAATACTAGCAGGATTTGACACTGTAATACTCATTTCCTTTTGAAGCTGAACCAGAAGTTGCTGAATTGGGACTGATTCTTGAGCTATTTCCTTAGCTGAAGCTACAGAGTCTGAGGCATTTAACACCGTAATAAAATTCCGAAGGTCTTCTTGATAACTCTCGGCTGCATCTTCAAAATCAGACCCAGCGCAATTGAGGCGTTCTCCTGGGTCAGCTTGCAAAATACCACGAGCCTTCTTGTAAGCCTCTTCCAAGGGAGCCAAACCCTTAGCCAAGAAATGAAGATTGGAAACACCGGAGGGAAACTCCTTCCCAAGGGCATTTAACTCACCCTGAAGTTCCGCTGAGAGTGAATCCTCTAGCTGAGTTAGGGCGACCAAGAAGGCTTTGAGGGTGATTGCATCTAGGGAGTTCATGGCTTGAAGTGTGCGTTTATTAGCTCAGGCAAGTCAAAAAGGATAAAGCGTCTTTCATTGGGCATCATAGATAATACCCAGAGTGTAGCAAAAAAGTAGTAAACATAACACAGAATAAAAATGCGATTGACCTACAGTCACGCTACTTGAGGTGCATCTACTGAATTTGAGATCAACTTAAACGCTGGCAAAGCCACAAAGCAAACAGAGGTAAAGCCAGTCGGTAGCCTTGCTCGGAGCCATAAATCAAACCTTTGTGCTGCAACCCAGCGATCGCTCCTTGGAGAGAACCCCCTCTCGATAGGTAATGCTTTTGAATGTAATCTCGACTTTGTGGCTTGTCGGTAGGGTCTAGGGCCAGGGATTCTAAAAGATGGGCTTGATTAGCTGGAAGCAGCATCAGTAATGACTCGAAGACCATGGATAAGTCCGCTAGCAGTTCTTGGATGGCCTGCTGAACATGGCCATCACGAATTAGCCCATCAGAAACTCGTACCGACTTGAGGCGTCGCACCAGTGCCGAAGCATCACCGAAGTGTCCTTGGACGGCATTGACAAAGATTTCCAGTGCTTGCGATCGCGGATCGAAGGTCAGCCGTTGCGTATGCAAAACTTCAGTTACCCAAGCCGCAACCACATCATTAGCTAAAGGAGCCAGCTGCACGATTTCCAAATTATTCCCTGGTTCATGGGGATAAATACTAGTTTCTGCAATCGTTGCCACTAGTACATAACTTACCTGAGTCTGACCCTCGATCTGTTCCCTCAAAAATTTTTCCCACACCCCATGACGATCCCAAGAGCGGATGTGGGGGAAACTTTCCAAAATCAACACTACCCGTTCCCCCTCAGATTCAGCTAACCTTTGCAGGAGATCGAGTAATGCTTCAAATGCTTTCCGTTGCAGCTCTTTGCTCTGGATCCGAACTGGTTTAAGTCCCTCTGTGCCACTGGCTTCATCCTTCAGGACAAATAATTCCGCTGCCTTACCTTCAATCCAATCTGCCATTAGAGCTTGAACCGTTGCCATTGGAAAGGTCTGGTTTATGCTCTCCCACAGCAGTTGCACAAAGCGCTGACCATCCGTAACCCGGATGCAGTCAACCTCCAGGATTTTAACTCCAACTTCCCGTGCGGCCCGCCTTACCAAAGTCCGCCGTCCGCTTCCGGGCACTCCCACAATCAGCAGATTGCCATCACGGGCTAAAACTTGAGTGATGCGCTGGAATTGTGCTTGCCGCCCAACCAATTCAAATGGTACTGATAAATCCAAAAGATTCACGGCTAATGCATCCCGATCCCAAGTGTAGACATCCTTCGGCGGCACACCTTCACTAGTTGGCAACCCCCCAATTGTATCGCTAACTGTATCGCTGACATCCTCAGGGCTGAGGTTAACCATTGATTTGCCATCAGTCGATTCTGTCATCTGCTATTGCCCGTGTTTTTCCCAATTCCAAGCTCAAACCAAAACCTTGGTGTGGCATGAGTCTATAGTTTACCTTGGAACTTTTCAATAGTGTCAATCGTTCCTAGCACTATTAAAACGTGCTATATATTTTATAGCACTGTTCGACAGTATCATTGTATAAAGATAATTACCACCAACCCTTACCCAATAGGCAAAAACCCGTGTTAGAAGCATTCATATTTGCCACAATATTGTGCGGATTTTTCGGCATCATCCTGAAAAAGAACCTGGTTATGAAAATCATCTCTATGGATATCATGAGCACGGGGGTGATTGCCTATTACGTGTTGGTTGCATCCCGAGATGGTTTATTCACACCCATTCTTTCAAACGTCGAAAATAGGGCTTACGCAGATCCAGTTCCCCAGGCAGTGATCTTGACAGCGATTGTGATCGGCTTTTCGATTCAAGCCTTGATGCTAGTAGGTGTTATGAAACTGGCACGGGACAATCCCACCCTGGAAAGCAACGAGATCGAGAATAATAATACCCCATGAGTACCATTACCATTGCCTGGATTGCCCTACCGCTATTTGTGGGATTCAGCATTTATCTGATCCCCAAACTTGACCGATACCTCGCCCTAGGCGTTGCCATGGTTTCGGTTGAATATGGGACACAGCTATTTCTTCGAGCAAAATCGCCATTAACCTTACAGCTGCTAGATAATTTCGGTGTCACATTACTAGTTGATCAATTAAGCGCCTTTTTTATCTTGACCAATGGGCTGGTAACGGCAGCAGTCATCCTCTACTGTTGGCAAAGTGGTAAAACAGCTTTTTTTTATACCCAAACCATTATTTTACATGGCAGTGTCAATGCCGTATTTATCTGTGCAGATTTGATCAGTTTATACGTAGCATTAGAGGTAATCAGTATTGCTGCGTTTCTGTTGATTGCCTATCCCCGAACCGACCGATCAATTTGGGTAGCCTTGCGCTATCTTTTGATCAGCAATACAGCCATGCTGTTTTATCTGATCGGCGCAATTTTAGTCTATCAGGCCAATCATTCCTTTGCCTTTGAAGGCTTGGGCGGAGCAACTCCAGAAGCTCTTGCCCTGATCTTTCTGGCACTGTTAGTCAAGGGGGGAATATTTGTATCAGGATTGTGGTTACCCTTGACCCACTCCGAATCTCAGAGCCCAGTGTCGGCGTTGCTATCGGGAGTTGTGGTCAAAACGGGAGTCTTTCCACTGTTGCGTTTTGCTCTGATTGTGGAGGAACTTGCTCCCATCGTCAGGATATTTGGAGTGGGGACAGCGCTTCTGGGAGTAGGCTATGCCGTCTTTGAAAAAGATACCAAGCGTATGCTGGCTTTTCATACCATTTCCCAGTTAGGCTTTATCCTCGCCGCACCAGAAGTGGGGGGCTTTTATGCCCTGACCCACGGCCTGGTGAAAGGGGCGCTCTTTTTAATCGCGGGTGTTTTGCCCAGCCGCAACCTCAAGGAACTGCAACATCAGCCGATTAATACCCAAATCTGGATTGCCCTGGCTATAGCTAGCTTCTCAATTTCCGGCTTTCCCTTATTGTCAGGCTTTGGGGCGAAGGTGTTGACCATGAAGAATCTAGTGCCCTGGCAAGTTATCGGTATGAATATTGCTGCCGTAGGAACAGCAATATCCTTTGCTAAATTCATTTTTCTGCCCCATGGGGATGGCAGCCAAGGGCAGGTAAAGGTCGGTTTTTGGTTAGCGATGATACTGTTGCTCGGTGGGCTGATTGCCGTCAATGGTGTGTATTACCAAGCATATAATTATGCCAATATTATCAAACCCCTGGCAACCATTGCCCTTGGGTGGTTGGCATATTTGTTGATTTTCAAACGATCTGTAATCAAGCTGCCCCGTGTGCTTGAAGAATTTGACCATCTCATTGGGATGATGAGTCTGATGTTAATCCTACTGTTCTGGATGGTGTTTCAACCATGATTGGGCATCTAAATCTAATCTTACGACTGGTTATCTGGTTTTTGCTGACTGCCAATCTGAGTCCGTCAAATATCATCATTGGCATTGCGATCGCATTCCTATTACCAGGACGCCCCAAAACCCCAGAAGCCTTAAAGGATTGGCTCCGGGTGCTCGGTGAAGTGATAGTGGCGATTCCCCAGGCATATATTGAGGCATTTGAAATCATGCTCCGTCCCCATAAGCACGAAGATGTGATCATGGAAGGAGTCAAACCCCAACGGACCCCTGGGCTAATATTCCTGGATATATTCCTGATCACCTTTACACCAAAAACCATTGTGTTGAAATACCACCAAGATGGCAGGTACGAAGTACACCGGGTTAGACGGAGGAGAAAGCGATGACACTGATCCTGATTGCCATGATTCTGGCTCTGCTCATCCCCATTTATGAGGCTTGGCAAGATGATGATATTTGGCAAAAAATGTTGGCATTTGCCAGTATTGCCACCAAAACATCGATCATGATCCTAGTGGTATCTGTTTTGCGCGATGATTGGATGATCGGTGTTGTCGGGGTGATCATCCTGAGTGTGGGGAATGCTGGATTAATGCTACTGGCACATGTAATTAAACGAGTCAATAACCCCAACCTAAGAGGATGGGGCGAGGGATGACGACCAACTGTCCGTGTTTGACTAGACCATTGAGCCGAATTTTGGTACGAACATCCGGATGCTTCCCCAGTCCGGATCTCTTCAAAACTGTGTCGTCAGTTGCTCTTAGACAGGACATCTTAGATTCGGTGGTCGAGGGGACGGGTAATCAACCCAAATACTTTTCTCGTGAGGTTTATCACCATGCTACGAGTTCCAGTTATTTCACCTGATGGCAAACCATTGATGCCTACAAAAGCCTCTCGTGCTCGGAGTTGGCTTAATCAAGGTTTAGCTGTTATTTACCAAAACGATCTAAATGTTTTTGCTGTTCAGTTAGTCAACCAACCGTCTGGAG
>NZ_JAAHGN010000352.1:0-6853 GCF_010672485.1 Moorena sp. SIO2C4
TCTCCAGTTGGCGGGGTGTCTAAGGCAATAGTATATGACTGGTCAGCACTAGTTTCAGTAAGCTCGATAGTTGTCTGTGAGAGAATAAAGTCTGCCATAGTGATTCAAAATGTTTAGTTAGTTACCTATAGCAATAGCTAGTACCAATTGCTAATTAGGGATAGCTGCATCAGAATTGGCTTGGGGTTTGGGTCAATAGGAATTGGCTAAAGCGATTTCGGACACCCACTGGTATAGGTGTCGATCTGAGTTATCCATCCTCTGGCAATACAAATGCCCGACCGGGTTTCAATTTGTCTTAAAACCTTTCCCCAATTAATTTGACCCAGCGATTTTATTGTCTTCCCCTTGACCGATTTCTGTTCACCGGGAAAGTACCGAACTTACTGTGGGGCTAACTAGGGATTTTACATAGACTTCTCGAAAACTTTGCGTTTATAATAAATTACTGGCTTACCCCCCTTGAAAACTGCCCCACACCCATCAGAGACTGGAGTTGTTCAGGCATGAGCATTTCAGAGGTGTTTTGTGAAAAAAGTTTTAGGAATCATTCTCGGTGGTGGCGCAGGAAGCCGCTTATATCCACTAACCAAGCCCCGTGCTAAACCAGCAGTGTCATTGGCAGGTAAATACCGCTTGATCGATATTCCTGTCAGTAACTGCATTAATTCTGAGATTTACAAAATCTATGTCCTAACCCAATTTAACTCAGCATCTCTCAATCGCCACATTACCCGTGCCTATAATTTCTCTGGCTTCACAGAAGGGTTTGTTGAAATTCTACCAGCCCAAAAAACTGCGGAAAACCCAAGCTGGTTTCAGGGAACAGCAGATGCAGTTCGTCAGTATCTATGGTTATTTAATGGCTGGGATGTTGATGAATACCTAATTCTATCAGGAGACCACCTCTACCGGATGGACTATCGCTTATTTGTCCAACGTCACCGGGACACTGGAGCGGATATTACTCTCTCGGTTGTACCTATTGATGAGACACGGGCATCTAGCTTTGGCTTGATGCAAATTAATGATCGGGGCAAAGTGATTGACTTTCGGGAGAAACCCACAGGGGAATTGCTCAAACAAATGCAAGTGGATACTACTGTGCTTGGACTTACACCAGAAGAAGCCAGAAATAGTCCTTACATTGCTTCTATGGGAATTTATGTTTTTAGTAAAGCAGTGATGAAAGAAGTGCTCGAAGCTAATTCTGAACACACAGACTTTGGTAACGAAGTTATCCCAGCCTCGATGCCAAAGTATAACATTCAAGCTTATTTATTTAATGATTATTGGCAAGATATCGGCACTATTGAGGCATTCTACAATGCTAACTTATCCCTGACTCGTCAACCATCACCATCGTTTAGCTTTTATCAGGAAGATGCTCCGATTTACACCCGCGCCCGTTATCTACCGCCCTCAAAGCTTTTAGACTGTCGGGTAACAGAGTCAATAATTGGGGAAGGGTGTATTCTCAAAGACTGCCGCATTAATAACTCGGTATTGGGATTGCGATCGCGAGTGGAAGCTGGAACAGTTATCGAGGACACTTTAATTATGGGGGCTGACTACTATCAATCTTTAACAGAACGTCTCTCAGCCCAAGAACAAGGCCAAGTGACTTTAGGGATTGGTAAGGATACCGTTATTCGTCGTGCAATTATCGATAAAAATGCTTGTATCGGTAACAATGTCAAAATCTTTAACAAGGATCGTGTAGAAGAGGCCAACTGCGAAAGTGAGGGATTTTATATTCGTAATGGCATTGTTGTAGTGCTCAAAAATGCAGTAATTCCCCATGGAGCCGTGATTTAGTCCTATGGGATGGAAAGGGTAAGTTAATCCATATCAAAATTAGGCGCGCTGTAAGCATATGCGCTACGCGCACGCTACGCGAACAGCCCTTAGCGGTCAGCCGTCAGCCCTTACACGCTTACTTTAGACAGGCTTACCCTAAGGATTAGGGATTAGACACCCTTAGGCTAGGCATTAACTACTAAAACCATTCACCATTAACCATTAGCCATTAGCCTAAGACCTTGCTACCTAAGACCTTGCCCTAACCCTCAAAACACCCTTGACAGAGTATTACCATGTACGGAAATTGCGATCGCACCAGTGAGGAAGAACCGAACTAAGTTTACTTGAAACCTTTGTTACCCTGGCGTTGAGGTAGATAAACCATAATCCAAGGGCAATAACTGACCCCTTACGATCTTAGACGATTAGGAGACACTCTTGATGGCTGCGACCGACTTCAAAGACTATTACTCCATCCTAGGAGTCAGCAAAACTGCTAGTGCTGATCACATTAAAAAGTCCTTCCGGCGTTTGGCCCGGAAGTACCACCCAGACCTGAATCCTGGTGACAAACAAGCCGAGGCTCGCTTTAAGGAAGTCAATGAAGCCTACGAAGTGTTATCTGACTCGGACAAACGGAAGAAATACGATCAATTTGGTCAGTACTGGAAGCAAGCGGGACAAGGATGGTCTGGTGGTAGTGGAGTCGGTGTTGATGTTGGTGGCTTTGATTTTAGCCAGTACGGCAGCTTTGACGAGTTCATTAATGAATTGCTGGGTCGCTTTAGCACTGGTGCGCCCGGTGGTGCTGGCAGAAGTAGTCATAGCTACTCCTACAGTACAAGTACTTCTAGCTCTAATGGGTTTAATGATTTTGGTGGTTTTGGTGGCTATAGCAGCACGTCAGGCTTTAACAACACTACGGGAGCAAGTGCTGACCGGGAAGCAACCATTAGCCTCAGTTGGTCTGAAGCCTTTAATGGTGTCCAAAAACGTTTCAGCCTAGGTAATGAAACTATAACTGTCAGGATTCCCCCTGGTGCCAAACCCGGTAGTCGTATTCGGGTGCGAGGCAAGGGTCAGGTCAACCCCCTGAATGGGCAAAAGGGAGATTTGTATTTGAAAGTAGAACTCAAATCTCACTCTTTCTTTGAGTTCGATGGTGAGAATCTAGTTTGCGAAGTGCCAATCACACCAGATGAAGCGGTTTTGGGTTGGTCAATCGAAGTACCAACTCCAGATGGCTCTGTGAGTATGAATATTCCTGCTGGTATTCGTTCTGGTCAATCTCTGCGACTACGGGGTAAAGGCTGGTCTTTACCTAAGGGTGGACGTAGTGATCAGTTAGTGCGAATTACGATAGTAACTCCGAAAAACCTCACCAATCAGGAGCGGGAGTACTATGAAAAAATCCGTGAAAGTCGCCGCTTCAATCCCCGCAGTCATTTGTCCCAAGTTCGACTGTGATTATATCTAGCAGTGCTCAATTGGGTGATAGACTTTCCTGCTGGGTTAATGGGAGTAGGGAGTAGGCAGTAGGCAGTAGGGGTAAGACAATTGAAGGTACCTCATAAGAGGGTGTCGATGGCATTTAGGAGTGTTTCTACTTCGGCATTTGAATTTAGGAAAGAAAATAGATGTTGAAAGCGGAGTTTTCCTAGCTGATCTAAAAGAAATTGGCCAGGTAGGGGAGCACCAAGTGCTTGACCAAGGTTATAGGCGCGAAAGGTTCTACAGTTGGGGTCGCTCAGCAGTGGCATTTGTAAACTGAGATCGTTAACAACTTGTTGGCTTTGCTTGATATCTGTACTCGTAATCATTAACACCTCAACCCCTTTCTCAGTGAAACGTTGGTAGTTCTCATTGATGTTTTTGATGTGAGGGAAGCACAGGGGACAGTAATGCTTTTCTGTGAAAATGCGGGTGAATGCCAAGATGACCGGTTGTTTGCCCTGATAATCCGATAATTTGGTCTGACGGTTATTGGTAATATCTGGTAGCTCAAAATCAGGAGTCCTTGCTCCGAGTTGTAGCGCGTTAGTTGCTGGTACAGGCACAAAATTGTGGAAGAAGCGCTGATTGATTAAGCCACTAAAGTTAAGGTCTGTGAGCATCAGGGGTTCAATTCTCCTGGAGAGGGAATAGTTTATAGTCACTGTTCTAGTTTACCGATAGGCACCCTCAACTGTAGGTAGTTTAGGGAAAGCATGAATTAAGTGACTACTTTGATTACACAGACCGGAAAAGGGGAAAGAGGGGAAAGCGATGGAGATCACCGCTGGTCACCCCTTTAGAATAATAACTCACATCAACCAAGTACGGACTATTTGGTCAGTGATTAACCGGACTTAATTTTAATGATTCGATTAAACGCTGTAAACCTGACTCTACTGACCACTGAGGTTTAAAATCTAAACAGGAAGATGCCATTGAAATATCAGCTTGGGAATGTTTAATATCTCCAGGACGGGGAGGGGCAAATTTAGTTTCTGATTTCCACTGAGGAAAGCAAGTTTTTAGACTATCAACTAGCTGAAGTAAAGAAGTAGATTTTCCGGTGCCTAAGTTACAAATTAAGCATGAGCCTGATTCTAGGGGTGTTGTTAAAGCTTTGGCAAAAGCCCTGGCAACATCTTTGACATAGATAAAGTCTCGTGTTTGAGTCCCATCTCCGTAAATAGTTATCGGTAAACTGTGCTGCATGGCATTAACAAAGATAGAAATTACACCGGAGTATGGGGAGTTAGGTACTTGTCGAGGACCAAATACATTAAAAAATCGTAATCCCACAAATGAAAAATCTATTTGTTTGGCAAATAAACTGGCATATTGCTCGCTCACCAGTTTTTGTAAGCCATAGGGAGAAATAGGAGAAGTCTGTTGATTTTCTGAAATGGGTACTTGTGTGGGATTGCCATATACAGCGGCTGAGCTGGCAAAGACTAGTTTAGGAATGTTTAAGGTTTTACAAAGTTCAATAACAGCAATCGTTGCCGAAAGATTATTGTGATGAGCCTCTAGAGGTTGCAGCCATGATGCTGTAACGGAGGGGGTGGCTGCTAAATGGGCAATGCCATCAATTTTATTTGTAAATTTAGTTATAAAATCTTCTGGTTTACAAGTGGATATGTCTTTTTGCAGGAATTTGAGATTAGGATGCTTAGGTAGGTTTTGTAGACTACCAGTGGCAAGGTTATCAACTACTGTGATCTGATGACCTTCTGATAGAAGTTGTTCGGTAAGATGAGAGCCAATAAAACCGGCTCCGCCAGTGACAATGAAATGCATGATTTTTTATTTTTTACTAAGTAATGGTTAACGATGTAATCGGTTACTAATTAAAGATTAAATAAGTTATTTTTATTTGCCTAATTAGTGTAGAATTTACTAATCAAAATGAGCTCCAATAAGTACTCTTGATCACCTTGTCTTAAATCTGAAACCAATGGCGAACTGTTACAGGTAATGTCCGCTGTGCTATTAATCTCACCAGAAGCTTAGGTCGTGAAAGATAGTATAAGATAGGATGCTTATAAGACCAGAGTCTCTTTTGGAGAGCATCCCAGAGTTCAGTATCTTTGACCCCTTGTTGAGATAAATATTTTGATAGCCAGTTCAAGAAGGTCAGATGTGCTGGATTCAGATGACCAGGAGTGTATTTTCCTGCTTGCTCTGCCATAGAACAGCAGTTATTAGAATGCTGTCTATACCAATCCCAACAGTCACTAGTGACAAATACAGCGGCTTTGAGATATACCTTCGCGAAAAAGGCTTGATCTTCGTACATTCCCTGGAAGCTTTCTTCAAACCCACCTGTAATATCAAATAGTGTTCGCCGGATCAAAACGCTACAAGTGGCGGGGGTTCTAGCTTGACTCTCCAGCAAGAGGGTGAGCAGCCTGGGGGAGTAAACAAAGTATCGTAGTCAGGAGCAATTTCTCGCATCAAGTCCCGATCAATATCCTGAGGCTTCTCGGTCCAGCTATACCAAAATTTAGTTAGACCACAAACTACATCTGCTTCTGGTTGTGAACTAAAAATTGCTAGTTGCTTTTCCAGTTTCTGTGGTAACCAAATATCGTCAGCATCTAAGAAGGCAATGTAGTCCCCTTTGGCATTGTGGATGCCTAGATTGCGTGTGGCACTCATGCCGCGATTCTGGTGACCCTTGTGTTCTAGATAGCTTACCTTTTCCGGGTATTGTTGGGCATACCGTTGGGCAATTGCTGTGCTGTTGTCGGTGGAGCCATCGTCTACCAGCAGCAATTCCCAGTTGTTATAGGTCTGGGCAAATACGCTCTGAATGGCTTCTTCAATGAACTTCTCAGCATTTAAGAAGATCATAATACCAGAAACCAGTGGTTTGTGACTCATTTGATCTTACTTATATTCAAGTTTATTTACTTTCCGTTAATGGACAAGATTGATGACCTGAGTTCCAAAAATTTTTAAACCGTTTTCAATATACTGAATAGTCTTTGTTTGAGCTTCCACCCGAAATACCTCCTAGACTTGGACGACAAAGAATACACAGTGGGATTCATAGCTAGTAATAGTTCCTTGATGAATACGCACCAGACTTTGATATCTTTGATTTTATGTTCAGATAAGTACTGTCCTACCCAATTCAAATAAAATAGACGTGCAACATACTCTTTGCCGGTTTTTTCTGCAATAGAACAGCAGTTGTTCGGGTGCTGTCGATACTTGTACCAACAATTGGTAACTGGAAAAACCGGTGCATGGAGACAGATCTTGCTGCAAAAGACCTGATCTTCATAAAGACCTCGGAAGTTTTCCTCAAAACCACCAACATCTTCTACAATCTGACGTCGCAACAACATCCCCGATATGCTAATCCGGCGTTTTAATAAAAGACGAAACAGCCTTGGTGGATTGATCAGGGTATCGGTCGGCACACGAACCTTTTCCACGTGATCCCGTTCTTGGTCTTCAGGATTTCCAGTCCAGCTATACCACCATTGAATTGGTCCGTAGACCATGGCAGCGTCGGGATGAGCATTCAAGAGAACAACTTGCTCTGCCAAGA
>NZ_JAAHGN010000353.1:0-6819 GCF_010672485.1 Moorena sp. SIO2C4
TGTATCAGTGAGTTTTTTGAGAATATTGAAAGCATTGGGAAGGTCTGCCATTTTAGCAGTGATTCTCTTTTTATCCAGGTAAAGCTGAATTGTACCAGTCTCATCCTGAATGTTGAAGAAAGCTAATTTACCAAAGACACGACGAGCTATAATCCGACCAGCAACAGCCACTTCCACATCTACTTCTTCGCCATTGCCTAGGTCAGCATAGTTTTGCTGCAATTCGGCAGCCTGAGCTGTAGATTCCCAATTATAGGCATAGGGAATTAATCCTTCTGCTTTCAGTTGTTCAACTTTTTCAAGCCGTGTGGTGCGAATTTCTTCTAGAGTTGAAGTGCTTTGTGCTTCTGGACGGGATTGGTCTGACATAATTTATAGCGACAATCTAGTGGACACATAGTGGATCAACTGTGAGTTAGTGCTGCCTGGTGATCCCTTAGTATATAGCAATTATAAGTTAAACGTTAACATCCTGGTTAAAATAGGTAACGGGTAACATAAGGGAAGTATAACTTCTTATTAATAATCAGTTAGCACTGCTCTATAACTATAATTATAGCTGATTTTTAAAAGCTTATCAACTATAACTAAGTTTATAGATATTTTTAATAATTGCTAATTCGTGGTAAGGGATGTTCAGTAATTTATTACAAATATTATTACAGTATTTTTACGTAGTAAATGCTCGAAATTGACCTTTTTTTTTGTTTAATTGTTGATGTAATTGTGCTAGATTATCTGCTATATTTTTATCGATAATTTTAGCTTTATGTCCTAATCATTATAACCATTACTATCACAATCAGCAATTACCCATTCCCGATTACCCATTCCCGATTACCATGGTAAATAACTGACTTTAATGACAGGCTTGGGAAATGAGCAAAAAACCAAAAATTATTGTACTTGATGATGACCCGACTGGCTCCCAGACAGTTCACAGCTGCTTGTTGCTGATGCACTGGGATGTGGATACATTGCGGCTGGGACTAAGGGATAACTCCCCAATCTTTTTTATTCTTACTAATACCAGAGCTCTTAACCCAGAGCAAGCAGCAACTGTGACTCGGGAAGTTTGCCATAACCTCAAAATGGCCATAGACGCTGAAGGAATTAAAGATTTTATGGTAGTCAGTCGCTCTGACTCCACCTTGCGGGGGCATTATCCTGTCGAAATTGATGTAATCGCCCAAGAAGTCGGACCATTTGATGCCCATTTCTTAGTCCCCGCATTCTTTGAGGGCGGACGAGTCACTCTCGATAGTGTCCATTACCTAATCATTGATGGTATTAGAACGCCAGTGCATGAAACCGAGTTTGCCCGTGACTCGGTATTTGGATATCGCCATAGTTATTTACCCGATTATGTCCAAGAAAAGACCAAAGGTCAGATCAAGGCTGATGCAGTAGAGCGGTTTTTACTAGCAGATATTCGTAACAGTAGCTTGGAGCGTCTTCTCAAACTTACCAATAACCAGTGTGGCGTTGTGGATGGGGAAACCCAAGGGGATTTAGATCAATTTGCGGCAGATGTCCTAAGGGCTGCTGCCCAAGGGAAACGCTTTCTGTTTCGTTCTGCTGCTAGTATTTTAACCTCCCTTGCTAGTCTTGGCTTCCAACCGGTAGCCCCTATGAATATGGCTCAGTATGTCCGACAGGGGAAACCAGGAGTTGTGATTGTGGGTTCCCACGTTAAAAAGACTACTCAACAGCTGGAGCAGCTATTGGGAGCATCTGGGATTGAGGGGATTGAGGTAAATGTAGCCAATTTACTGGATGAATCCGAACAGCAACGGGCAAAACTTTTGGCAAGTATTCTCGAGCGCGTTCAGGAAATTCACAGTACTGGTAAAACACCGGTGGTTTATACCTCTCGTCAGGAATTGGTTTTTGAGGATGTGCAGAAACGGCTGGCGTTTGGAGCAGTAGTTTCAGGCTTATTGATGGATATCGTGAGGGGATTGCCTAAAGATATGGGGTTTTTAATCAGTAAAGGGGGTATTACCTCCAATGATGTCTTAAGTACTGGCCTGGCTTTGAGGTCAGCACGACTATTGGGTCAGATCCTTCCTGGATGCTCAATGGTACTAACCTCTGCTGACCATCCCCAGTTTCATAATTTACCTGTAGTGCTATTTCCTGGCAATGTGGGAGATGTGAATGGCTTGGTGACCGTTTACCGTCGATTGAGTGCAGAGTAAGAATGTTTGACAGGATATCGGTTGTGGGTGTGGGGTAACAGAGCAATAGTATTCTTAAGTATCTTGCCCTTTTGCTCCCTACCACCATTAGCTACAATTCTCAACAGTTATCCACCAGAACTTGCTGAAGAAGGTATGATCACGGAAGAATCTATCTTCGGTGCGTTAACCAATCTGGCTCCTTGTTGCATGACTTCTGATTCTGCCCAACCATCACCAGTTTCAACGGTTTCCAACGACCGCAACTCGGTAGTTAACTGCCTTGGGCAAGTTCGCTTAAAAAGTGAGGGGAAACGGCTGTTGTTGATCTTGCCACCAGCCACTAAAAACCCTAGTACTGTCAATTGGTCGGACCTATGGGAACAATTCAAGCATCGCCTCAATGCTGGAGAGCGCTTTTGGCAGCCTGAATCCAGTGTCCATCTGATGGCTGGGGATCAATTGCTGGATGGGATGAAGCTACAAGCGATCGCTGATGCCCTTGGGGCAGTCCAGTTAAGGCTAAAGCGAGTTTACACCACGCGCCGACAAACCGCTGTGGCTGCAGCAGCTGCTGGGTACTCAGTAGAACAAGAAACTCCTAAGTACTCTTTGAATCAAAAGATTGATCAACCTACTGAATTACTCGCAGAACCTCTGTACTTACAAATGACAGTACGTTCGGGTATAGAGATTCGTCACCCTGGCACTATTGTTATAATAGGGGACTTGAACCCTGGTGGTGCATTGATTGCAGCTGGGGATATCTTCGTTTGGGGGCATCTACGAGGCATTGCCCACGCCGGTGCGAATGGTAATCGAAAATGTCGGATTATGGCATTAAAAATGGAACCCACCCAGTTGCGGATTGCTGATGCTGTAGCTAGGGCACCGGAGACACCGCCACTTCAGTACTATCCTGAAGTAGCTTACGTGACATCCGTTGGGATTCGTATTGCTAGAGCTGCTGATGTTGCTAAAACCCACTTGTCGTTGAATTCATGAGTCGAATTATTGTTGTCACCTCTGGCAAAGGAGGGGTGGGGAAAACTACCATTACCGCCAATCTAGGTTTAGCCCTAGCTCGTTTGGGTCGTCGAGTTGCTTTAGTGGATGCAGATTTTGGTTTGAGAAACTTAGACCTGCTGTTGGGACTAGAAAATCGGGTAGTCTACACGGCTATTGAAGTCTTAACAGGTCAGTGCCGCTTAGACCAGGCTTTGGTCAAAGACAAACGGCAGGAAGGACTAGTCCTGTTACCTGCAGCCCAAAGTCGTAACAAAGAAGCCGTTAACCCCAACCAAATGAAAAAGTTGTTGGGGGTGTTAGCCAAGAATTACGAGTACATCTTGGTGGACTCTCCAGCAGGAATCGAAAGCGGGTTTAAAAATGCGGTTACGGCAGCTACTGAAGCCCTAATCGTTGCTACACCAGAGATTACCTCAGTGCGGGATGCTGACCGAGTTATTGGCTTACTGGAAGCGGAAGGAATCAAGCAGACCCGCCTAATTGTCAACCGCCTGAAAGCGACAATGGTAAAAGCGGATCAGATGATGTCAGTTCAAGATGTCCAAGAAATTCTTGCTATTCCCCTAATTGGTGTTATCCCCGAAGACGAACGGGTGATTGTCTCCAGTAATCAGGGTGAACCCTTGATCTTATCAGAAAAGAAAACTCTGCCTGGAATTGCCATTGAAAACATTGCTGCACGCTTAGAAGGTGCAAATATTTCCTTCCTCGACCTGATGGCAGAACACGACAACCTAATCAGCCGCTTACGCCGCCTGTTCCAATAAGGTTTTACATTGTGAATTGCCAACAACTAGTCTTGCCAAAGAGCCTCTTCCTTCTCCCCCTGTGTGATTATTCACTACTCCAAAAAGCCCCATGATTATCGAAATTCTAGAACAACTTTTTTCCTGGAGGAGTGTTCAAAGCAGCCGTGAGGAGGCTAAGCGCCGCCTCCAACTGGTAATTGCCCACGATCGCTCTGACCTGAGTCCTAAAATGGTGGAGTCGATGCGGCAAGACATCCTGGAGGTGGTCTCTCGCTACGTTGAGATTGATTCGGAAGGGTCAGAGTTTTCCTTAGAAAGCAACCAACGGACAACAGCACTAATTGCTAATCTACCCATCCGACGAGTTAAGGAAAAGCTACGAGAGGAAGAATACCAACGCTTCACTCAAGACGAAGAAGAAGAGTAAGTGTCTAGTAGCTGAAGGGGTGACAAGCTACGTGAAACGTAGGTCAGTTGACGGGGCGAACGGGTGTGGGGTGTATAGCTAAATTGAGCCTATTACTTGGCTGAACAATTATCGGATCACCTTTGAAGGTGATTATGAACCAAGGGATGCTTGCCTGGTCACCCCTAAGGGATGGGACCTATAGTCCTGTTTATATTTAATTTGGGATCAAGTTCTGATACGGTTGAACCCTAACAATGGTAATCTTGAGAGTGGCATTACTAAATGTTAAGACTGTTTTCCAAAATCTGTAACAATAGCTTGACTAAATAAGCGCAATATGGTAGGCACCGCAGAACAAACAAACACGGGCGCTATTGCCCAAATTATCGGTCCGGTTGTTGACGTAGAGTTTCCCAGCGGCAAAATGCCGCAGATTTACAATGCCTTGAGAATTGAAGGCAAAAATGAAGCTGGACAAGATGTTGCTGTGACCTGCGAAGTGCAGCAGCTTCTCGGGGATAACCAAGTGCGCTCTGTTGCCATGAGTGGTACAGACGGTCTGGTGCGGGGTATGGAAGTTATTGATACTGGTGCCCCCATTAGTGTACCCGTCGGCAAGGCTACCTTAGGACGGATTTTCAATGTCTTGGGTGAACCAGTAGATAACAGAGGACCGGCAGAATCTGAGGAGCGCTTCCCAATTCACCGCCCTGCTCCCAAGTTAACTGAGCTGGAAACCAAGCCCTCAGTATTCGAGACCGGTATTAAAGTAATCGACCTGCTGACTCCCTATCGACGTGGTGGTAAGATTGGTCTTTTTGGCGGCGCTGGAGTCGGCAAAACTGTGATCATGATGGAGTTGATCAACAACATCGCCACGAAACACGGTGGAGTATCAGTATTTGGCGGTGTGGGAGAGCGTACCCGTGAAGGGAACGACCTCTACAACGAAATGATGGAATCCAAGGTGATCAACCCGGATGATCTAAACGAGTCGAAAATTGCCCTAGTTTATGGTCAGATGAATGAACCCCCCGGTGCGAGGATGCGGGTGGGTCTGTCAGCGTTGACCATGGCTGAGTACTTCCGGGATGTGAACAAGCAGGACGTGTTGCTGTTTATCGATAACATCTTCCGATTTGTACAAGCCGGTTCGGAAGTGTCTGCTCTTTTGGGAAGAATGCCTTCTGCGGTAGGATATCAACCTACTTTGGGAACAGATGTAGGTGCTCTACAAGAACGGATTACTTCCACTAACGAGGGTTCAATTACCTCCATTCAGGCAGTCTATGTGCCAGCTGACGACTTGACCGACCCAGCCCCAGCCACTACATTTGCTCACCTAGATGGTACAACGGTGTTGTCCCGTGGCCTAGCATCTAAGGGAATTTACCCGGCTGTTGACCCCCTCGATTCTAATTCCACCATGCTGCAACCGAGCATTGTCGGGGAAGACCACTACGGAACAGCTCGTGCTGTGCAGGCAACTCTACAGCGTTACAAGGAACTCCAAGACATTATCGCGATTTTGGGCTTGGATGAATTGTCCGAGGATGACAGACTAACAGTGGCTCGCGCCCGCAAGATTGAGCGCTTCTTGTCTCAGCCGTTTTTTGTAGCGGAGGTCTTCACTGGTTCTCCTGGTCAGTATGTTAGCTTGGACGATACTATCAAAGGCTTCCAAATGATTCTGAAGGGGGAATTGGATGACCTTCCTGAGCAAGCCTTCTACATGGTGGGCAGTATTGATCAAGCGATGGCTAAAGCTGAAAAACTAAAGAGTTAAGTCAGGTTTGATGCTAATAAGGTTATCAAGGTTGAAGGTTAACCTAGTTAACCTGTAACCTTCAACCTGTAACCTTCAACTTTCAAGCTGCTAAACTGCCAACGTCCAACAAACACAATTCATTCTGCTGATGGCTTTAACTGTTCGTATTATTGCTCCCGACAAAACCGTCTGGGATGACCAAGCACAAGAAATAATTTTACCCAGCACTACCGGTCAGCTAGGTATATTGAGTGATCATGCTCCTCTGTTATCAGCGCTGGATACTGGTGTGATGCGAATTCGTTCAGAAAAAGAGTGGATACCAATTGCTCTTATGGGTGGATTTGTGGAAGTTGAAGATAATGAAGTGACGATTCTTGTCAATGGTGCTGAGTCCGCAGATGAAATTGACAAGGATGCTGCAGGTGTTGACTTCAACGAAGCAAAAGCTCGTCTAGAAGAACTTCAAAGCGACGAGAATACCCAAGAAAAAATCCAAGCAACTCAAGCCTATAAGAAAGCCCGTGCTCGCTTTCAAGCTGCTGGTGGCATGGTTTAGTCACGCAACGGTAAATTCCAACCCCATAAACGAAGTAAGGAGGGGATGTAAACCCTATAAGCTCAGCGCTATCCGCACCCCCAGAAACAGGGGGGTAGGGGGACGTCTGGAGTTGGTTACCGTCA